>JAZQYC010000173.1:0-7970 GCA_045633285.1 Clostridia bacterium
TTTTTTGGTTTTAGTATTCATTGACACCGAGGGCGGTCGTGTGTTATAATTATTTCGTTAAACAAAGTAACGTTGGCTTTGCCACGGCTTGGACTACAGGAGGTTATTATGAACCAGAACGAACGTTATCAATCCGCAAAGGAAATGTACGCCAAAATCGGCGTTGACACCGAGGCTGCTCTCAAAAAGCTTCAGGATATCCGTATCTCGATGCACTGCTGGCAGGCAGACGACGTACACGGATTCGAGGGTATGGGCGCGCTTACGGGCGGTATACAGACTACGGGTAATTATCCCGGTATAGCAAGAACTCCCGAAGAGGTCTTTGCTGACCTTGACAAGGCTCTTTCTCTTATCCCCGGTACGCACAAGATCAACGTACACGCAAACTACGCTATCGGCGAGCCCGGTGAGATTATTGAGCGTGACAAGCTTGAGCCCAGACACTTTGCTAAATGGGTAGAGCTTGCAAAGAAGCATAAGTGCGGACTTGATTTCAACCCCACTATCTTTTCTCACCCCATGGCTTCTAGCGGTATGACGCTTTCTAGCCCTGACGACGAGGTAAGAGATTATTGGGTACGTCATTGTATCGCTTGTATCAGAATTTCTGAGTATTTTGCAAATGAGACCGGTTATCCCTGCGTAATGAATATCTGGACGGGTGACGGCACTAAGGATATTCCAGCAGATCGTATGGGACCAAGAGCAAGGTACGCTGATTCTATCGACCGTGTGCTTGCTTGCGGTTACGACAGAAAGAAGGTCTACGTTACCGTAGAATCCAAGGTTTTCGGTATCGGTGTAGAGGCTTATACCGTAGGCTCGGGTGAGTTTTCACTCTGCTACGCTATCAGCCGTGGCATCACTCCTCTTATGGATAACGGTCACTATCACCCCACCGAGGTCGTATCGGACAAGATACCTGCTCTTCTTTGCTTCTCGGACAAGATAGCTCTTCATATCACTCGTCCTATTCGTTGGGACTCTGATCACGTAGTGTCCTTTGACGATGAAACGAGAGAGATGATGAAAGAGGTCGTAAGATGCGACGCTCTCGACAGAGTATTCCTCTCGACTGACTACTTTGACGCTTCTATCAACCGTGTTGGAGCGCTCGTTATCGGTATGCGCAACGTACAGAAGGCGCTCTTGAACGCTCTTCTTACTCCTAACGCTGATCTCAAAGCATTGCAGGATAGTGGAAACTACTCCAAGCTTCTTGCTCTTCAGGAAGAGTACAAGCTTATGCCTCTTGGAGACGTTTGGGCAGAGTTCTGCTCAAGAAACGGCGTATGTCCTTGTAACGATTGGTACAAGGAGATCGAAAAATACGAGGAAGAGGTTCTCTCAAAGAGAGTATAAGGGTTTATTTGCATTCAACCTAAAAAGGAGTATGGGCAAGGGTCTCTTCTCTTAGGGATTTTTACTTTAATACAAAAGTGTAGCCCACTATACTTCGCAAAAAGCGAAATATGGTGGGCTTTATCTTTACCACAAAAGATTAGGTTAATATAGTTATATTTTTAGCCTTGTGGCTAAAAGTGATATGCAAAACAAGTTTTGCGTTAGATTGCGACTTGCAGTCGCAGTTATATTAAATAAATCCACAACTTGCCGTAGGCGAATATCACTGCCGTAGGCAATATAACTTGCGTAAGCAAATATAACAAATCCGTTCACGGATTTATTTAGTTGTCGCAATTCCCTATAGGAAGAGCGACAAGCCTATACTCCTTTCGTTATATAAAAAAGGTCTCTTGCGAGACCTTTTTGCATTGATTTAAGCTCTTTTGATCGACTTGATCACGATAGGACTATCGGGAATATCACCAAAGTACTGCCAATTATGAGTGGGGACGTTGCTGATGTCGATAGCGACTTTTAAGCTCTCCTCGTCGTCAAGCGCGCCGAAGCCTGCGTACTGCTTGTCAAGGAAGGAGCAATCGTCCACGCAGATAAAGAATTGGCTCGTTGCTGAGTTTGGATCGTTCGTTCTTGCCATGGAAAGAACTCCCGGAACGTGCTTGATATCGTTTTTAACTCCGTTGATCTCAAATTCACCCTTGATAGGAGCGTATTTGCCCTCTTTTGGAGTGATAGCCTTGCCGTAAGGCTCGAATCCGCCACCCTGAATCATAAAGCCGGGGATAACTCTGTGGAAAATCACTCCGCTGAAAAATCCGTCGTCTACGTATTTGAGAAAATTCTCACAGGAAATAGGAGCGGTCGCCTCATCGAGCGTTGCTCTCATTATTCTTCCGTCTTCAAGCTCTATAATAATCTTGGTCATTATTTGTTCTCCTTCTTTTTGTAGGTGCAAAATCTGATGGTGTGTCCCGAGGTTGACTCAATAGGCTCGCCTTCTTTTTCAAGATACCAATCGGGGTGATCGTCTAAGTTCTCGAAAAATACCTGCGCCTCGCCGTCTGCCTCGACCTTAGTCACGAAAGCCGTGTCGCAGTAGGGGAGCATGGTGCGATAAAACATCGCTCCGCCCATGATATATATATCGTCCGAGGGATATTTTTTAAGCTCCTCAAAAAGCTCAGGCAAGCTGTCTACGATAGTGCAGTCCTCTCTTTTTTCTCCGCCCGGGAAAAGCACGATATTTGTGCGGTTTTTAAGAGGGTTTCCACCGGGGAGTGATTTTAAGGTGTTGCTACCCATTACTACTACCTTGCCCGTTGTCTCTCTTCTGAAAAAAGCCATATCCTCAGGAAGGGAAAAAAGAAGATCGTTATTTTTGCCGATTCCCCATTTTTGGTCTACTACTACTATTTCTCTCATATTGCTACCTCGATTTTTTTGTCAAGCTTGTTGAACTTGTAATCAACGAGCTTAAAGTCGTCTATCTTGAAATCGTAAAAATCCTTAACGCTCGGATTTATCGTCATTTCGGGAGCATCGTACTGAGGGTTCTCCATGATCTCCTCGAGAATGGGTATATGACGGTCGTAGATGTGAGCGTCTGCGATGACGTGCATGAGCGTTCCTGCCTTGAGTCCCGAGACCTGAGCAAACATCTTGACGAGGGTAGCGTACTGAACTACGTTCCAATTGTTTGCCGTCAGCATATCCTGTGAGCGCTGATTGAGTATAGCGTTGAGGGTGTTGCCCGAAACGTTGAGGGTCAGGGAGTACGCGCACGGATAAAGATTCATCTCCGAGAGATCTGCGTGCGTGTAAATATTGGTCATTATACGACGGCTCTGAGGATTGTTCTTGAGATCAAAAAGCACTCTGTCTACCTGATCGAACATACCCTCCTTATATTTGTGCTTGACTCCGAGCTGATAGCCGTAGGCTTTGCCGATAGAGCCCGTTTCGTCTGCCCACGAATCCCAGATATGAGAGGAAAGCTCGTTGGCGTTATTGGACTTTTTCTGCCAGATCCAGAGCATTTCGTCTATGCTTGACTTGAAAAAGGTCTGACGGATAGTGAGTATGGGAAACTCTTCCTCGAGATCGTAACGGTTGACTATACCGAATTTTTTGATAGTGTGAGCAGGAGTGCCGTCCGCCCAATGAGGTCTGACCTCAAGGTCTGCGTCGGTAAATCCGCTGGTCAAAATTTCTTTGCAATTATTGATAAATATCTTGTCGGCAAGGCTCATAGTACGCTCCTTAAACGATTTATAGATAAATTTTATCATAAATGTCACGATAGGTCAATTTTATTCTTGGTTATTCATTGATTTTTAAAAAATAATATGTTAAAATATCATAATAGATATAATAGGTGTACTATGGCAAATTGGCAGTCGAGAACGGAATCGCTCCTCGGAGAGCAGAATATCAAAAGGCTGAGCCAAGCGCACGTTTGCGTGTTTGGACTTGGAGGGGTAGGCTCTTACGTCGTGGAGGCATTAGCCAGAGCCGGCGTCGGCAGATTGACTCTCGTTGACGGAGACGTGGTAGACGAGAGCAATATAAACCGTCAGCTCATTGCTCTTCCCTCGACCGTTGGACAGAAAAAGTGCGAGCTTGCAAAGAATAGAGCCCTTGCTATAAACCCCGATATCAAGGCTTCAGCCCTAGATATATTTTATCTTCCTGAAAATGCGGACTGCGTTGACTTTGATTTCGATTACGTAGTGGACGCCGTGGATACGGTAAGCGCAAAGATCGAGATCATAAAAAGAGCCAAGGACAAGGGTATACCAGTTATCAGCTCCATGGGCACGGGCAATAAGCTTGACCCGACGGCGTTTAAGGTAGCCGATATTGAAAAAACTAAGGTTTGTCCTCTTGCGAGAGTATTAAGGCGTGAGCTTAAAGCGAGAGGAATAGAGGGCGTCAAGGTGGTGTATTCCGAGGAAGAGCCCGTCAAAAAGGATAGGACTCCTGCGAGCGTATCGTTCGTTCCGAGC
The DNA here is from genome assembly GCA_045633285.1 of Clostridia bacterium. Classification (GTDB taxonomy): domain Bacteria; phylum Bacillota; class Clostridia; order Christensenellales; family RUG350; genus RGIG2224. Next base: position 4,374 of record JAZQYC010000173.1, read on the forward strand.
GTAGCGGGACTTATAATAGCCGGAGAGGTAATCAAAGATCTAACGGAGAGGTAGTTATGAATTACAGAGTATTTAAGCTTAACGAGTACAAAAAGGAATTGACTGACGTTCCATACGTCGTCGAGTATCTGCACGAAAAGAATCGCGAGCTTGGCGAGAACAGGATCTATCCTGCAATGATAGTTTTCCCCGGCGGTGGATATCACTTTACCTCGGAAAGAGAGGCTGAGTCCGTTGCTATGAAGTTTTACGCTGAGGGATACAACGTCTTTACTCTTCACTACACCGTAGCTGTGGAGGGAGAGGATAGAAAGGTATTCCCGAACGCTCTTTTGGAGGGTTGCACTCTTATAGATTACGTCAGACAGAACGCAGAGAAGCTTCTCGTTGATCCTAATAAGATAGCGGTTGTAGGCTTTTCGGCAGGCGGACATCTTGCAGGCTCGGTCTGCACGAGAGGTGGAGATAAGATCGTCACCGATTTTCTTGGAAGAGAGGCTATTCCGAACGCAGGACTTTTATGCTATCCCGTTATCACGGGCGGAGAAAAGGCTCACAGAGGCTCTTTCATTAGCCTTCTTGGCAACGAGGATCTTTCCGAGCACGCAAAGCACGGCGTGGAGAATTTCGTCTCTGAAAAGACTCCTCCTATCTTTATGTTCCACACGGCAGACGACAAGACCGTTCCTGTTGAAAACTCCATTATGCTTGCAATGAAGCTTGCTGAATACAAGATACCATTTGAGTACCACGTATACAGATCGGGTCAACACGGACTGTCTGTTGCAACAAAAATGGTCAACACGGACAATCCTCACGTAGCTCAATGGGTAGGCGAGGCAGTTCAATTTTTGAAAGACGTAGGCGTGAGCCTTTAAGAAGATTTAATTAAGGAGAAAGATATATGTACGACAAGGTTTCTACTAACTTGAACTTTCCCGAGAGAGAAAAGGAAGTAATCAAGTTCTGGAAAGAGAACAAAATTTTTGAAAAGACCGCCGCTATCGAGAGCGACAAGACCTTCACCTTTTTTGACGGTCCTCCTACCGCTAACGGCAAGCCTCATATCGGTCACATTTTGACCAGAGCTATGAAGGATATTATTCCCCGTTACAAGACGATGAAGGGATATCACGTTCTTCGTAAGGCAGGCTGGGATACCCACGGTCTTCCCGTTGAGCTCGAGGTAGAAAAGCTCCTTGGAATGGACGGCAAGCAGGATATCGAAAAATACGGTATCGAGCCCTTTATCAAAAAGTGTAAAGAGAGCGTTTGGAAATACAAGGGTGAATGGGAGGTAATGAGTGACCGTGTTGGCTATTGGGCTGATATGGAAAACCCCTACATCACCTACGACGACAACTATATCGAATCGGTATGGTGGTCGATAAAGGAGCTTGACAAGCAGGGACTTTTGTACAAGGGACACAAGGTAGTTCCGTACTGTCCCCGTTGTGGAACGGCGCTTTCCTCGCACGAGGTAGCTCAGGGATACAAAAACGTCACCGAAAAATCCGTTTTCGTTAAGTTCAAGAGAGTAGGCGTAGAGGGAGAATATTTCCTTGCTTGGACGACCACTCCCTGGACTCTTCCCTCAAACGTTGCTCTTTGTATGAATCCCAAGGAGGATTACGTCAAGATCAAAACGGAGGACGGTGCATACATTCTTGCCGAAGCTCTCGTTCCCTCGCTCTTTGAAAATTACGAGATCGTAGAGAGAAAGAAAGGAGCAGAATACGTTGGAGAAAAATATATTCCCCTTTACGATTGGGCTGACGAAAAGTCCAAGCAAAAGGGATATTTCGTAGTAGCAGACGATTACGTTACCCTCACGGACGGTAGCGGTATAGTTCATATCGCGCCGGCTTTTGGTGAGGACGATGCAAGAGTAGGAAGAGATAACGATCTTCCCTTCGTTCAGCTCGTCAACGAGAGTGGTAAATTTATCGCAGGAACGGGCGCTGTCGAGGGACTTTTTGCAAAGGACGCAGACAAGTGGATAATCTCCGATCTTAAGGAGAGAGGACAGCTTTTCAAGGAGCTCATGTACGAGCATAGCTATCCTTTCTGCTGGCGTTGTGATACTCCTCTTTTATACTATGCAAGAAGCACATGGTTTGTAAAGACCACGGCTATCCGTGACAGACTTTTGAAAAACAACGCAACGGTTAACTGGATGCCTGCGTCTATCGGTACGGGCAGAATGGGTAACTTTTTGGAGAACGTTATCGATTGGGGACTTTCCCGTGAGAGATATTGGGGTACTCCTCTTCCCGTTTGGGTGTGCGATAAGTGTGGTAAGACCCACGTTATAGGATCTAAACAGGAGCTTCGCGATCTTGGCGCAATATCGGGCGATATCGAGCTTCATAGACCCTACATTGACGAGGTGACCTTTGGCTGTGACTGCGGAGGCACGTTCAAGCGTACGAGCGAGGTTATCGACTGCTGGTACGATTCGGGTAGCATGCCCTTTGCTCAGTGGCACTATCCCTTTGAAAACAAAGAAAAGTTCGAGAGATATTTCCCTGCGGACTTTATCAGCGAGGCGGTTGACCAGACCCGTGGTTGGTTCTATACCTTGCTTGCTATATCGACCCTTTTGTTTGACAAAGCTCCTTTCAAAAACTGTATCGTTCTCGGTCACGTAAACGACAAGGACGGACAGAAAATGAGCAAGCACAAGGGCAACGTAGTAGACCCTTGGACCGTGCTTGACAAGCAGGGCTCGGACGCCGTTCGTTGGTATTTCTATACGGTATCCTCTCCTTGGCTTCCCTCCAACTTCTACGGCGAGGCAGTCAGCGAGAGCCAGCGTAAGTTCATGGGAACGCTCTGGAACACCTACGCCTTCTTTACCCTTTACGCTGATATTGATAAGTTTGATCCCAAGAAATATTCTCTTAAGGACTGCAAGCTTACCGTTATGGACAAATGGATTCTTTCCGAGCTGAACGCTCTCGTTAAATACGTAGACGAGTGCTTGGACGACTATAAGATTACCGAAAGCAGTCGTAAGATACAGGATTTCGTGGACGTTCTAAGCAATTGGTACGTTCGCCGTGGCAGAGCTCGTTATTGGGGATCTGAGATGACCGAGGACAAGATCTCGGCTTATATGACCCTTTATACCGTTCTGGTTACCCTTTCCAAGGTAATTGCTCCATATACTCCATTTATGGCGGAGAGCATTTATCAGAACCTCGTAAGAAACGTAGACAAGGACGCTCCCGAGAGCGTACATCTCTGCTCCTTCCCCGAGGCTGACGAAAGCCTTATTGACGAGGAGCTTGACAAGGGTATGGAATACCTTTTAGAGCTCGTGTTCCTTGGAAGAGCAGCAAGAAACAAAGCAAATATTAAAAACCGTCAGCCCCTTGGCAAAATGTTCGTAAAATCAGAGGGCAAGACCATTAGCAAGGATCTTCTTGCAATACTTGCAGACGAGTTGAACGTCAAAGAGGTAGAGAGCGTTGAAGAGGACGACGGATTCGTAGGATATTCCTTGAAGCCTCAGCTCAAGACTCTTGGACCTAAGTACGGCGCTCTTCTTGCCCGAATCAGAGAGTTCCTCTCAAGCTGTGACGCAACGGCTGT
>JAZQYC010000174.1:0-4779 GCA_045633285.1 Clostridia bacterium
TATTCTTCTGCCCTTACCAACAAGCTCGTACGTTCCAAGAAGCTTATCGGGAAATCTGAATTCCTTTTTATCCTCTCTTCTTGGCTCAACTCTTTCGTAGGACTTGTCAATAAAATACTTTTTGGTTATTTTGAAAAAGGAGTTTGCAAAGAATATATCGTTATTCCCGCAGTTTGCCGAGATCACTATATCCTCGGCCGGAAGTATCACGACGTTCTGACCGAACATTCCGTTCATGCTGTATCCGTTATAGTCTTTAGCCGTCCATATCTGATAACCGTAATCGTGATCACCGACAAAGCTTGGAACGTGGATTTTTTGCATGGTCATATTCTCGATATAATTCTCGCTTACGATACGCTGATCACCGTATAAGCCTTTGTTCAAGACCAATTGACCGAGCTTTGCCATATCCTCGGTTGTAAGATATAATCCCCAGCCACCCTTTTCTATTCCACGGGCGTTTTTCTCCCAAAAGAACTTTCGTATTCCAAGAGGCTCGAAAATTCGCTCCTTTACAAAATGCGTCAGGCTCTCTCCCGTAACGTCACGAACTATAACACCAAGGATAAAGGTATTCATGCTGTTATACTCAAAGCATTCTCTATTACCTATTTTTGAGGAAAAAAAGCCCTTGACCCAATTCGAATCTCCGATCATGGCGTTCTCACGATACATAACGCCCGTTTTCATAGTGAGCAGATCCTCGATAGTAAACTCAGCGTTTATGTCCTTTTTTTTCACGCCGTAGCTTTCGAGCCTTATACGATCGGTGATCTTGTCGGAAAGGGATATCTCACCCTCGACAGCAAGTATACCTATTGCAAGTCCAACGACCGTCTTGCACATTGAAAAGGTAGCGTGCGGAATATCTCCCGAGTAGGGTGAGTAATCACGCTCAGCTAGCACCTTTCCACCCTTTAACACTATACAAGAGTGTGGATATACGTCTGGAGTCGTCTCTAGTTCGTCAAAAAAAGCATCAGTAAGCTCCTTGTGATCATCTATAACGCTTTGATCACATACCTCGAGCCTGATGCTGTCGGGAAGCGTTTCAGGCAGGAAATACTTAGATGGAGCGCCGTCTCCCTTGATCTTTCCGCCCGTCAAAAGCTTCGAAATAATATTAACCGTTTTTCCTAACGCGTTTGGCATTTGTTAAATCAGTCCCAGCTCCTTACAGATTTCTTCAAGAGTCTCCTTTGGTGATAGTGCCTCTTCAAGATCAAATCCTTTTTCTTCCTTACTTTCTTGTATCTTCTGGGGAACTTGACTTTTCAGTCCAAAGTCCTCTATCATTATTCTCTTTAACTCAGCCTCGATGCTCTCAATACGACTGATACACCTTGAGGTGATCTCGGATAGATTGAGATCGTCCTCAATATCAAGCCTGAGCGAATCGAATCTTCGCCGAAAGGCGTTGAGCCTACTAAGTTCAAGGGCGTATCTTGCCTCAGCGGAGCGCTCTATCTCGCTTGAACGGCGAAGAGCTTCACTCAGCGCCTGTGACACGCTACCCTCTCTTGCTTTAAGCTCAGCCTTTTCGGCTGAAAGATCACGAATCTCTGCTTTTAACTCGTCTATACGTTCCTTCTGCTCGGCGAGCTTATCCTCGGTAAGCTGTAAAAGCTTAGCAACGAAAGCCTCGACCTCGTCAACGGAATACCCCTTTTTTGCTATGGAAAACCTCGTCATACGTCCTCCTTAGCCATAGTATATACCGCCAATGCGTGCAGAATAACTGTCTTTTTGTCTTAAAAAAACTATTTATGCGCTTCTGAGAGCAATTTCTTCTTAAGCTCGTAAAGCTTATCCGATAGGTCTACCTTGTATATATGAGGATTGGTGAGACGCTTGTACTCCTCCCAGAACTCTCCGAAAGATTTTTTTGCAAATTTAATTATCTCGGATACCTTGGGGAACTCGTAGCAAAGCTCGCCCTTTTTGATGATCTGCACCGAAAGCTCCTTGATCTCGTAATCGGTAAAGGTTATCTTCTTCCAGGTTTCTATCGGGTGAAAAAGAGTGATGGGCTCTTTGCCGTCGAATCTCTCTTCCTTTAGACTAATAAGGTCTGCTGCTGCCTTGCCGTCCGTATATACACGCCATACCGTCTTGAATCCGGGATTGGTGATCTTTTCCGAGGTGTCGGACACCTTAAGCTTAGGCATAAGCTCGCCTTTATCATTTTCTACCTCAGCAAGCTTATAAACGCCTCCAAGGCTCGGGTGAGAATGACTCGTTATGAGCTTAGTTCCGATTCCATAGCTATCTATGCAAGCTTCCTGAGCGTTAAGCGAAAGCAGGACGTGCTCGTCAATGTCTCCCGATACGCATATTTTGACCTCGGGAAATCCAGCATCGTCGAGCATCTTTCTTGCTTTTTTAGTAAGGTAAGCAAGGTCGCCCGAATCAATTCTTATTCCTGCTGGCTTATGTCCCTTAGCCCTCAGCTCGTTAAAGACCGTGATAGCGTTCGGAACACCGCTTTTTAAGGTGTCGTAGGTATCAACGAGAAGAGTACACGCATCAGGATAAAGCTCAGCGTAGGCGCGAAAAGCAGTTATCTCGTCCTTGAAGCTCATTACCCAGCTATGAGCGTGAGTACCGAGCACGGGAACGTCGAACATTTGTCCTGCCAAAACGTTACTCGTACCACAGCATCCACCGATCATTGCAGCTCTTGCTCCGTATATACCTGCGTCAGGTCCTTGCGCGCGTCTGAGTCCAAACTCCATAACGGGCTTGCCTTTTGCTGCGTGAGATATTCTCGTTGCTTTGGTCGCAATAAGAGTCTGATGATTTATGATATTAAGTAGAGCGGTTTCGATAAGCTGAGCCTCGAAAAGGGTCGTTCTGACAGTTAGTAAAGGCTCGCTCGGAAATACGACCGTTCCCTCGGGAATAGCGTAGATATCTCCGCTGAACTTATAATTTTTAAGCATATCGAGAAATTCCTCGGTAAAAAGATTCAAGCCTCTGAGATAAGCAATATCGTCGTCCGTAAAGTGCATTCCGGTAACGTAATCAATAGCCTGCTCAAGTCCTGCGCAAACGGCGTAGCTCATATCGCTCATCTGACGGAAAAACACGTCGAACACCGCTTCTCTTTTGTCAATACCTGAATTGACAAATCCCTGCATCATAGTAAGCTCGTAAAGATCAGTTAATAAGCTTAGATTTCTCATTCTTCATTCTCCTTCTGCTGTAATATTTTTTCTTTCCGCTCCTCAATTGAAACGGTAGGTATCACGTATTCGATCTCCTTTTTCGTAAGCGCCGTGCGTACGATTATGACTACTCCGCCAAGCACCAAAACGACAGGAAAAACTATATTCCAAAGTCCGAAGATAGTTCCAACGAGAAAAGCTCCGCTGAGTATAATTCCAACGAATCCAATCTCGATAAGTAACCTCACGTGGTCACGGATCAGCGAGCTAAGAACAAGAGCAACGCTCACCGAAAGAGGTATCATAGGCCAAAGCATACCGATAGTAAGCTCGGTAGCCGATATCAAAAGGAGCATTGCTCCAATAATACCGCAAACGGATGGGGTGGAGATATGGGTCTTGCTTTTCTGGACGATACCGCCTATCATAAGAGACAGGGCAACGAGTATCAAAAGAAAGGCAAACCAGCTACCCTTAAGCCCAAAAAGATCAATATCGAGCCAATCGAGGGCAAGAAGTATACCCATAATTATAAAAGCTACTGCAATCAGATAATTGCTTAAATTTCCCTTTTTCTTCATAATATCTCCTAACCGAGTCTAACCGCTCCAACCTTTCTTAAAGAAAGAGCAAAGACGCTCTCTTCTCCAAAAATCTCACTCATTCTCATTTTTATCGAATCAATACTTTTTTTATCAACGATAAGTAGCACTGTTCCTGCAAATCCGCCGCCGTGAACTCTCTTTGCTTTTACTCCCTCGCACAGTCCTGCTACGGTGAGAGCAAGAGGAATACGTTGAGATCTATCGCCATCAACGTAGCAATTTTGCAAAAGCTTATAGGAGCTATCACCCGAGAGATTAACTACCTCGTAAAACCTTTCCTTATCACCGCTCATAATTGCCTCTTTTGCACGTTTTACTCTCTTGTTTTCCTCAAAAAAGTGCACCGCTCTCATTATACTTCTGCCCGAGAGCTTTTCACATAGCAAGGGAAGAGAAGAAATAAATTCTTTTTCGTCCACCTCTCGAAGATACTTCTTTCCAAAATACGAAGCTACGCTCTCCATTTCCTCTCTGACCGATGCGTACGCCCCCGTCAGATTGCTGTGATCGCCACCCGTATTCACAATCATTACCGAGAGATCTTCGATATGATTTTGAACTCTTTCAACTAAGAGCTTACCAGGCTCAACGAAATCTATATAGCTGATACCGCCCATACCGATTGCCGTCTGATCAAGAAGACCGCAGGGCTTACCAAAGTATACGTTTTCAGCAAAGTGCGAGGCTAAAACCAAGTCCTCGTCCTTGACCTTATCCTCGTTAAAAAGGAGAGATAAGATCTTTGCTACAAGGATCTCAAAGGAGGCTGAAGAGGATACTCCTGCGCCCTTAAAAACTCTACTTGAGCTATACGCCGTAAAAGCGCCTATTTTATATCCCTTATCGACGAAATATTTGCATACTCCCTTGGTAAGAGCTAGGCTCGTGCCACTTTCGTTATCTTTTCTGTCAAGATCGGTGATATCGAGAATAACGGGAGAATATCCCTCGCTCTCGATAGTAACAATATTGCCCTCTACTCTTTTCACCGCGCAAACGGTGTC
>JAZQYC010000175.1:0-3566 GCA_045633285.1 Clostridia bacterium
CATTCCTGCCTGAGGATGATTGCCTGCTGCGCCGTATTCGCCCGTTGCCGTATCTATACTTGGTGCACCTGCGTATTTTGCCTCGTAGTCGATATTAACGTTGACTACGCTACCGTTAGCGTCGATTCTACCAAAGATACCACCGATCTGAGCCGTCTCTGAGCAATCGTAATCGTATCTTACGGTTATCTTGTGTCCCTTTCCGTCAAGCTTGACGTCGAGCTTTTCAACGAGGTATGCAACGACTCTGTTGGGGTTAGTTGACATTATACCTGACTTTTCACTCCATACAGCCTCGCTCAGATCGATATCAGCGTCAAGGTAGACCTCCTTTCCGCCGACAACCATATAAAGATCCATAAACTGAGCTACGGTCGTTATAGCGGGATTGAACACCTCTGCGTTAACGGTTACGGTAACCTTCTGTCCGCTATGTCTGTGAAGGGCGGTAAGCTGACAGCTCTTTGTCTCAAACGGAGCGTAGAGCACGCCGTTAACTACTACGAAATCGGTATCGGATACTATATAGGTTATCTCAGACTCGTTAACTCCAGATACTGGAACGGTGATCCACGATCCTACGTATACCTTAAAGTCGCTCAATTTAAGCTCGTCAACGGGGCTACTCGGATCAACGACTATGATATCGCATCTCGAATGAGCGCCCGTATCAGTAAGAGTCAAGGTAACGGTTGCAATGCCTGCATGCTTTGCAACGATCTTAGTTACGCCACCCTCGACTATAACCTCTGCTATCTCCTCGTTAGACGAGGTCATCTCGATCATGTCAACGGGATAGGAAACTACCGTGCCTTCCTTATAAACGCTGTATCCAAGCTCTCTCGTCTCACCGATAGTAAGATTGGTGGTATAAGGCTCGATCTGAACTGTGTAATCGTCGGTAATTTTGATATTTACGCTAGCTGAAAACTCCTCACCGTCAATAACGATTTTTGCTTTTACCGTAGCCTCGCCGACCTGTTTTGCCGTTATTGCTCCGCTCGTTGCGTCAACTGACGCTACGCTATTATCTGACGTCTCGTAAGTAAAGGTCGCAGATATCTTCTCTCCCTCAAGGGTAAGTCCTACCCAATTTTCAATAACGTCACCGGGCTTAACGATATAGCTTACTCTCGAGGTGACGGCTTCGTAACCGATATTGTATACCGTTACCTCACAAAAAGCGCTCTCCTCGCCGTAAGTGACTGAAACCACAGCCGTACCCTTAGCGTGAGCGGTAATAGTACCGTTAACTACGCTACAAACGCTCTCGTTTGAGCTTCTCCAAGTAACCGTTGCGTTCTCTGCCGTAGTCATTGCCTTGATGGTCTTGGCGTTTCCTACTACAAGCTCAAGCTTCGTCTTGTCAAGCTTGACCGAGGAATACTTAACGGGCTCAATCGGATCTTCACCGCCCTGAGAAGGAGGTGTAGGCGTTCCCGAGGGATTGTTATCGGGATCTATGGGATCTTCCGGATCACAGCCCGTGCATCCTACCGCTACGAGCGCAAGAGAAAGAATAATTACTACGATCAAAAGCGTTAAAAACTTAAATTTCTTCATAATCTTCTCCTCCCTCTTACATTTTCAGGAATTTGTCACAGAGTGAATCTGCTTCCTCGTCGCTGTATATCTCAAGCTCCTTGAGGTCAGCTCTGAACTGTTCTACGAGCTCTTCGTATACTGAAGACTGAATATTCTTCTTGTAGTAATTCAAGACGTTGTAGGTATCAAAAAGTCCCTCAAGCTTAAGTCTGCGAATTACCTTTTCTTTATCAAAATCGCTCATCGAGCTATTCTCTATCTTCTCGATCGCTCTTGATACTATATCCGCCCTTTGGAGCGTGGATTCAAAGGAATTAAATACGCTACCGTAGATGATCCATGCGTGCATTACGTCCTCGACCTGATTGTTAAGCTTGAGCTCGTGGTATACCGAATCGTACTGCAAGCGGAGGAATTCGTAGTATTCCTTCATAAGATCGCCTGCGTCCTTATAATAATTGTCCATGAAATCGTCTACGAGCTTGTTAACGTCGAGATTGGGATTCCACTGCAATTTGGAGTGAACGTATGACCTCAAAGCCTGCAAAAGAACGCTCTGTCTTCCACCCGAGGAGTTCTCGCTGAAGAACCATTTGTTTCCGTTCTCCGCGCTATACTTAACGTTAGCTGCATACGCTGAGAAATCGTCGAACCACTCGTACGTTCTTCCAAAGTTGTTACCATAGAACCACGGAACGAGGATCTTGTCCTCCATCAACGCATAGTATCCTTCAACTATCTCCATTCCCTGACGGTTTGCCTCAGAGTCAAGTGGGAAATAAACGTCGTAGTATTTCTCGTAGGGAGCAAAGAGGATACCTATATTCTCGTCTGCCGTGATTTTTACGCTGTCGTTATAGGGCTCGTACTTTTCTTCCTCTGCGTTCCATTTAACGGGAGCGTTGATGTTGTATCCGTACGAGCAGGTAACGAACAAGCACTCGGAATATCTCTCCTCGCCGATTATAGTGCGAATTCTTGAGAGGATATCCTTGATAAACTGCATGGTAAGCATACTTCTACCAAAGCTCTTAGGAGTAACGCCGTCACTTTCGTAAACTACGTTGCCACTCTTGTCCTTAACGTAATATTCCTCCGTGTCGTACGCCTTACAGTTGTCACATCTACAATAGTTGCTATTGTCCTCCTGAGCGATAAGGAACATATCGCAGTCTGCATACGTCTTAGTAATCCATCTGGTAAGACCTGCTACGAAGGCTGCTCTTACGTGCTCGTTGGTCAAGCATGGCTGTGAAGCGCCCTGACCCGTACCGTCCGTGCCGTACCATTCGTCCTTGTGAGCAAGGTGTATATCCCTGTCTGCTACGTCGTCAGCATAAGAATCTCTGAGGATAACGTTGTAGTTATGAGTCCACTTAACTCCGCCTGCCCAGATATTGTTGCCAAAAATACCGATACCGTAGTTAGCGTAGGTACGAAGTCTTGCTGCGTAGTACGCATTCTCTCTACCATCGAAGTATCCGCCCGTTCTATTTTCAATAGCAGGAACGTCGAGCATATCAAGCTTAGGAGCAACGAGATTTTGAGTGCTTCTATAATAAATCTCGTCAATTGCGTAGTACTCCCAATCAACTACCTGATGCAAAAATTCGTATACCGAATAAAGAGTACCGTAGTCTCCGCCACCGCACATTACGTAGCTGTTACCAACGGTCTTTATGACGAATCCGTCACGCTTGGTTACCTCGTAATCAACGGTAACATCCGCGCCACTCATGATCGTGGTCTTGCCAACCGAAAGATACTTAGCCTCGTCCTCGTATACAAGGTCTGTGTCCTTGACTATCTCGATATCCGTGCCCGTAGCCATATCAAAGAAGGTCTTGAGCTCCTCACCTGCGTACTGAACGGTAGCAGTAGCACTCTCGGGAACTACGATCTTGTACTCGGTAGCGCCGTCTACGGTAAGCTGAACGCCGTCCGTAATAACGGGACCATCCGAGCTATCGTCGTCTGAGCCCGGAGTGTCACCGGGGACTGATCCTGAGGGAGTATCGTCA
>JAZQYC010000176.1:0-7318 GCA_045633285.1 Clostridia bacterium
CCTTTTAAGCGCAGAAGCAATAATTGCCTCTACTGAATCTTTATTTTCTACCGAGCTTACCGCTCTTCTTGCTTCAGATTTAGAAAAGCCAAGTGAAATAAGCGCACTTTCAGCCTCCTGCTCAACGCCACTTGGAATTATTACCTCGCCAGCCGTAAAGGTATTCAAAACGGAAACCTTATCCTTAAGCTCGAGGACGATCCTTTCTGCAGTCTTCTTGCCTATACCCTTTATCTTAGAAAAAGCCGATACGTCACAGGTAGCAATGGCAAGGGTAAGGTCGGACAGCTTCATTCCTGATAAGATCTGAATAGCCGTCTTAGCTCCTACTCCCGAAACCTCTATGAATTTGAGGAACATATCACGCTCCTCGGTCGAATAAAAGCCGTATAAGCTCATTTCGTCCTCTTTGACGGACAAATAGGTATAGACCCTCACCTCTCCGCTCTCAGCACGAAATCTGACTGCTGCGTTTGACGAGACGCAGATAGCGTAGCCTATACCGTTATTTTCAATTACAATTCCGTTTGAATCCTCTGCAACGAGTTTTCCCGTAATATACGCGTACATAAAACCTCTTTATATTCTGAATTGATCTCCAAATTTAGCGCTTTGTCCGTGACAAATAGCAACAGCCAACGCATCTGCCGCATCGTCGGGCTTAGGAATAGATTTTAGCCTGAGCAAAAGTGTAACCATATGTTGCATTTGTTGCTTATCTGCTCCACCATATCCCGTTATTGCTTGCTTAATCTGCATAGGAGTATATTCAAACAAATTCCCACATGCCTCGGCGCAGGTCAAAAGAATAACTCCTCTTGCTTCTGCTACCATTATACCCGTTTTCCTGTTTGCGCTGAAAAAAAGTTCCTCGATAGCAACTGCGTCAGGCTTATATTTGTCAAGAATAGCCTTAAGATCGTGAGCGATCATTGACAGTCTCACCGAAATTGATTCGCATTGCGGAGTTTTGATAACGCCGTAGTCAATAGCAGTAAATTTTCCTTTGTTGACCTCCACTACACCGTAACCTACGATAGCGTAGCCTGGGTCGATACCTAAAATTATCACTACACACCTCTACGTATAAATAATACTTTATATATTAAAATAAGTCAAGAAAAAGGCGCTTCTCTGCTCCAAATTTAGTCAAAATATGTTAATTTCCTTAATTATACAAAAAGCGCAGTCACCTCTCGGCAACTGCGCTCAAATAGATCAAACTATCTCTTCTCGTAGGACGTGTGCAAAATCTCGTGAGCCTTGTGACTATTGGGCTCTCCAAAGTAGTCACGATAAAGCTCCAAAATAGCGGGGTTTTCGTGAGACTTTCTGACCTTCATTTCTGCATCGGAAGCGTAGATCGCCTTTGCTCTTTCTTTTGCAAGAGAGATACTGTTGCGAACGTAAGCAGGCTGAATGGGCTGACCACCACCGTTTACGCATCCACCGGGACAGCTCATGATCTCAATGAAATGATACTCACATTTTCCGTCACGGATAAGCTCCATGATCTTACGAGCGTTAGCAAGTCCGCTTGCAACTGCTACCTTGACCTTAAGTCCAGCAAGATCGTATTCAGCTTCCTTTATACCCTGCTCGCCTCTAATTTCCTTGAAATCAAGGCTGGTGAGTTCTTTTCCAGTTACTTTTTCAGCAACGGTACGGAGCGCTGCCTCCATTACACCACCTGACGATCCGAACAAAAGTCCTGCACCCGACGAAAATCCAAACGGAGCGTCGAATTTTTCATCAGGAAGATCGTTGAACATAAGTCCTACTCTCTTGATCATACGAGCAAGCTCGCGAGTAGTCAACACTGCATCGATATCGGGTATGCCCTCTCCAGCAGCGGACTGATCCTTTCTGCCTTTTTCAAACTTCTTAGCAGTACAAGGCATAATGGATACTACGTAGAGATCCTTGGGGTCTACGCCGAGCTTTTCAGCGTAATAGGTCTTTGCTACTGCGCCGAACATCTGCTGAGGTGATTTGCAGGTAGACAAATGACCGAGAAGATCAGGGAAATTATGCTCGCAGAACTTGATCCATGCAGGAGAACAGCTCGTGATCATAGGAAGCGTTCCGCCGTTATTAAGTCTTGAAAGGAACTCCGTTCCCTCCTCCATAATAGTAAGGTCTGCCGTGAAATCAACGTCAAATACGTCGTTGAAGCCAAGTCTTCTGAGAGCTGAAACCATTTTGCCTTCTACGTTAGTTCCGATAGGATAACCAAACTCCTCGCCAAGAGCAACTCTAACGGAAGGAGCAGTACCTACGATAACGCGCTTACTGGGGTCAGCGATAGCCTCGAGAACGTTGTCGATCTCATCCTTTTCACGAAGAGCACCCGTGGGACAAACTGCAATACATTGTCCGCATCCTACGCAAGGTACTTTGTCAAGCTTCTGCTCAAAAGCGCAAGCAATATGTGTGTCGAAACCTCTTGCATTTGCACCGATTACCGAAACCGACTGATAATTTTTACAAGCAGATACGCATCTTCTGCACAAAATACACTTGGAATTGTCTCTTACGAGATAAGGAGTAGCGTCGTCAATTACAGACTCAGTTACCTCACCGCTAAAAGCGTTCTCGTCACAGCCAAGCTCCTTTGAAAGATTCTGAAGCTCGCAGTTTCCGCTACGAACGCATGACAAGCACTCTTTTTTGTGGTTAGAGAGAATAAGCTCAACGGTAGTCTTTCTGCTCTCTAATACCTTAGGCGTAGAGGTAAAGACCTCCATTCCCTCGTTAACGGGATATACGCAGGAAGCAACGAGCGTTCTTGCACCCTTAACCTCTACGACGCACACACGGCAAGCGCCGATAGCGTTGATATCCTTGAGGTAGCAAAGCGTGGGAATCTTGATACCAGCGATTTTTGCCGCCTCCAAAATAGTCGAGCCCTTAGGAACGGATACGGGAATATTGTTTATTTTAAGATTAACTGTTTCTACGGTATTCATTTTGTTCTCCTTAATCCTTGACTATAGCCTTGAATCTGCAGTTGTCTACGCAAACTCCGCACTTGATACACTTGCTCTGATCAATAACGAATTTCTTCTTGATCTCACCGCTGATTGCATTAGTGGGACATTTCTTTGCGCAGAGCGAGCAACCAATACATTTGTCCGTAATAACGAACTGTGAAAGCTTCTTACAAACGTGCGCAGGACATTTCTTGTCAACTACGTGAGCTATGTACTCGTCCTTGAAATAACGGAGCGTAGAAAGGACGGGGTTAGGAGCAGTCTGTCCAAGTCCGCAAAGAGCGTTGTCCTTGATGTAGTAGCAGAGCTTCTCCATTTTGTCAAGATCCTCAAGAGTAGCCGTACCCTCGGTAATTTTAGTAAGCATTTCAAGCAAACGCTTCGTACCTACTCTACAAGGCGTACACTTACCGCAAGACTCGTCAACGGTAAACTCGAGGAAGAACTTAGCGATATCAACCATACAGGTATCCTCGTCCATAACGATAAGTCCGCCCGAGCCCATCATTGCGCCTATTTTTACGAGGTTTTCGTAATCAATAGGAACGTCGAGATGATCAGCAGGAATACATCCGCCAGATGGTCCACCTGTCTGAGCTGCCTTAAACTTCTTGCCATCGGGAATACCTCCGCCAACGTCTTCTACGATCTCTCTGAGGGTCGTACCCATAGGTACTTCAACAAGACCGGTATTAACGATCTTTCCACCAAGAGCAAAGACCTTAGTTCCTTTGGACTTTTCCGTGCCCATTGACGCAAACCAATCAGCGCCCTTTAAAATAATCTGAGGAATATTAGCGTAGGTCTCAACGTTATTCAAAAGCGTAGGCTTTCCAAAAAGTCCCTTATTTGCAGGGAACGGAGGCTTCGGCTTCGGCTCGCCACGGTTACCCTCGATACTCATAATGAGCGCGGTCTCCTCACCGCATACGAAAGCTCCTGCGCCAAGTCTTATATCGATATCAAACGAAAAGCCCGTACCAAGAATATCCTTGCCTAAAAGTCCGTATTCTCTTGCCTGATTGATAGCAATTGCAAGTCTCTGAACAGCTATTGGATACTCAGCACGAATGTAGATATATCCGTGAGTTCCACCAACTGCATATGCTGCTATAGTCATAGCCTCCAAAACGGCGTGAGGATCACCCTCAAGAACCGATCTGTCCATAAATGCGCCGGGGTCACCCTCGTCAGCGTTACAGCAAACGAATTTCTCGTCACCGACAGCAGACTGAGTGAACTGCCATTTCATTCCGGTCGGGAATCCTGCTCCACCACGTCCACGAAGACCGGACTGCTTAACGATATCAATGACCTCGCTTGGTTTAAGCTCAGTAAGACACTTAATAAGCGCCATATATCCGTCAAAAGCTATATATTCATCAATATTTTCAGGATTGATAACACCGCAGTTACGGAGAGCTACACGAGTCTGTTTTTTATAAAAATTGGTATCAGAAAGAGCGATTACCTGCTTGCCTTGAGCTTCCTCGTGATGAAGCAGACGCTCAACGATCTTTCCACCGCAGATGTGGCATTCAATAATTTCTTTAACGTCGTCAATGCTTACCTTGCTGTAAAAAGCTCCCTCGGGATAAACTATAATAACAGGACCAGCTGCGCAAAGTCCAAAGCAACCGGTAAGAACCATCTGAACGTCGTTTTCAAGTCCTTTTTCCTTTAGTTGAGCGTTGAATTCGTTATATATAACCGAGCTACTGTTGGAGTGACATCCCGTACCACCGCAAACGAGTACGTGATATTTGTGGATCGGTCTTGCGCTTTTTGCTTCATCCTTGTCACGAATAACGATCTGAGGATGAATTTTGTCTCTTATTGCCTTGATGTCGGCGATTGTTTTCATTTTGACCTCCGATTAACGCTTATTTATTCTTGTATTTTGCAATAATGCCGGGTACTTGATCAGCAGTAATCTTGCCGTATACGTCAGCATTAACGGTTGCAACGGGAGCTAAACCGCAACAACCGATACAACGGGTAGCAACGAGCGAAAACTCCTTGTCCTCCGTGCACTCACCCTCTGAAATGTTGAGCTCTCTTTTAACCCTTTCGATTACCTCGTTAGCACCCTTAACGTAGCAAGCAGTACCCATGCAAACACCGATCTGATATTTGCCCTGAGGATTGAGCGAAAACTGCGCGTAAAATGTCGAAACGCCGAATACCTCTTCAAGAGATACGCCGATCTCTTCTGCGACTATAGTCTGAACCTCTATCGGCAGATAACCGTAGATCTCTTGAGCCTTCTGAAGAGCAGGCATAGTAGCGCCGGGGATCTTTTTGATCTCCTTGAGCTCTTTGCGAAGCAATGCTTCCTGTTCGGGAGTACCCGAAAAAGGAACGGTTGTAAGTTTGATTTTGCTCATTTTTTTCTCCTTAATAGATAGTAATTATTAGCAACAAAATATATTTTAACATATATATTCATTTTTTGCAATATTAAAAAGGTTTTTTTCAAGGACAAAAATAATTATTTATTTAACAAAAATAGTTAATTTCCGAAAACGTCCTCGAATAGCTTCATTCCGCTTTTCTTCAAAAAAAAGGAAGCAATATCAGTAGATTTTTTGGGAAAAAGCCTTGCAAGCACACTCATCAAATGCGCGTCCTTTCCAAAGACCATTCTCCTCTTTTTTTTAACGATCCCACGAACGATTTTTGTCGCCATTTTAGTTGAGCACATAGATATTTTTCCAATCAATCCACTGTCGATTGATTGATTCTGACTACGAAATATTTCCGTTCTCGTAAAGCCTGGACAAACAAGCCCAACGTACGCTTTTCCCTTTAGCTCATAGCTAACGCATTCAGTAAATGCTTTGAGAGCTGATTTTGCAGAAGAATATGCGCTCGTTCCTGCTAAGCTTAACAGAGCTGCAGAGCTTGAAACGTTCAAAAACGAGGGCGTTATTCCATTCTTTTCGTTATAAAAGGTCTTAAACGAATAAACCGATGATAAAAAATCAATATTTAATACTCTCTCAAAATCCTCTACGCTTAGCTTATCAGCGGAGCTGAACTTAGGCAAAACTCCTGCGTTATTAATAATAAGGTCAGGAACAAATCCTCTCTGATCTAGTTCAATCTTTAGCTTTTTCCATTCCTCTTTTTGGGATACGTCAAAGCAAAAATAAGAGTATTTTCCCAAGGTGCTTAGCTCCTCGCTAACCTTTTTTGCTTTATCCTCGTTTCGGGAAACACCAACGATTTCACAATTATATTTATTTAGCAAAATCTCAGCAATATTTCTGCCAATTCCGCTCGTTGCGCCTGTAATTAAGACTTTTTTACCAAAAATCCAAGGGGTTTTCATTTATTTTCCTATTCTCTCAGTTACGACTACCTCACCGTCGATCTTTACCTTGCTCTTGCCTTTTTCTACGGCAAAAACTATCTTATTCACAGTCTCGCTTTTGTAAAGAATAGGCAAATGGACGGTTACGAGAAGATTCTCCTCTGCATTAATGATCATTTCACATCCGTTTTCTTTTTCCACGAAGTTTCTGACCTCAAGACGTCCACCCTCCGCCATAAAGCATTCCTCGTCATCAACTATCAAATAGGTCTGCTTTTCCTGAACGGTAATAGTAAAATTGCGACCAAACAAGGGAATATTTCTTGCTCCATGCTCTCCTTTAGCTACCGTTCCAAATCTGATAGAAGGCTTTGTGTCTTCTCTGAAATACTCTACGTCAATTAGCTCGCAAAGTCCGCATACGGCAAGGAAATTACCCGAAATATGATTGCGTTTTGCGCCCTGAGGCACTTTGCCGTTAGGAAGATATCTGTCGTAAACGTCGTATTTACCCTTTTCGCAATGATTAAGATAGAGCTTCAAGCTCTTTTGAGCAAGATCGGACGCTACGTCACTTACACCGTATCTGACTAAGCCAAGATAAACCAAAAAGTTTACGTATGGAATAATCTCCCCTCTAAACGAGGAAAATGCGGGTTTGATCGCACCCGTCTGAAGATCCTTGTACTTGATACCGTACTCAGGGTGATCCTTGATGAGAGTAGGCACGATATATTCTCCACCAAATTTTTTATGCTCGGTTAAATATCTGAGTATCCTCTCGAGTTTATCTGGGCTATCGACCGCTCCTGCAATCAATGGATAAAATGAGGTTACGCCAATTACCTCGGAAAAATCTCCACCAACAAATCTATTGACGTAGATTCCAAGATCGGGGTTAAACAAGGTATCGTTAATAGCTTTTTTAAGCTCGATTGACGCTTCGTAATATTTCTTTTCGCTTGCCCTGTCACCGCAAAGAGCGGACATCTTGGTAAGAATATCCATA
>JAZQYC010000177.1:0-1190 GCA_045633285.1 Clostridia bacterium
GTAACAAGTATAGGTTCTTATGCGTTCTATAATTGCTCTAAATTAACAAGTATTAAATATCGTGGTACAGCGTCACAATGGCAAGCAATTACTAAAGGGACTGATTGGAATTATAATACAGGATACTATACTATAACTTACAACTACACGGGCGAATAAAAAATTAAATACTGGGGCAAGGTTTTCATTTTCCCTGCAACCGTCGTTCATTGCTCGGACGGCGACGTGGAGATTTAAATCAATCAAATAAGAAGAAGGAGAGAACTAACGATTAAGGTGTTCTCTCCTTTTTTGATGATATTTAAGTTTATTTTAAGCATATTTCGACAAAGACCGACAAGGCTCGACAGGGAGATTGGGAATAAAATAAAAAAGGGTGAAAAACGGTGTATTTTTCCTTGACTTTTTAGCGGAAAAAGTATAAGATACGAGTAATTTCACAGAAGAACTTCGATATAATCTCAAGAGGAAGAACTTCAGAAAAAGACTATTCGAATAGCATCGAAAAACACGTGAAGAAAATTTAATAAAAAAGCAGAATGGGGCTTCAAGGCTCAATTTCGTTATGCAAAAAAATGGAGGAAACATGCTGGAAATTTGTGTTTACGTAGCAGAAAGCGACGATGACGTTCGAGGAAAGCTCGTGTACGGAATAGATAAAGGTCCGTATATTAGAGTAGTAGGAGAAGCAGGCGAGGGAGAGAAGGCTTTTCGGGAGATAACGCTCCTCAAGCCCGACGTAGTAGTGACGGGTTTGGTAATGCCGGGGATAGACGGATTTGAGCTGATCGAGAGGGTCAAAGACGCTCTACCAAAGACTGATATTATAGTAGTATCCAACTTATCCGGAAGCGGATTCATATCAAGAGCAATGGCGTCAGGAGCAAGCTATTATATGGCACACCCCGTGAAGATCGAAGCCCTGCAAGACTCAATAGTCAAGATCAGGAACGAGAGAGGGGGACTGCGCATCATGCAAGGTGACAAGCAAGAAAAAAGCATTGAGGAGCGTATAACCAATATATTTATAAGCATTGGTATACCTGCCCACATCAAGGGCTACCAATTCCTAAGAGAAGCAGTCAAGCTCGCAGTCGAAAAGCCCGATATTATAAACTCTATCACAAAAGGTCTATATCCTGCAATAGCCGATAGCTACAAGACGACCCCCTCCAAGGTAGAGCGAGCTA
>JAZQYC010000178.1:0-1576 GCA_045633285.1 Clostridia bacterium
CTCCTGCTCTGCTTTATTTTCGTGACAGCATTTTTCTTCCTTTTGTTCATTTTCATTGCTATCGTGATGACAACAGCATTTCTTTTCTTCCATGCCACACCTCAAAATGTGAAATTTGTTTCATATTTTATATATTACGCCTTTTATGCTTTTATGTCAAGCAAAACTTATATCAAAAAAAATTACAATGGGGCGTTTTATCTGCTAAATATAATTTAGCGTGATACACCAAGTGGAGCATCACGCTAATCGTTTACGTACTATTCTTCTATCATTGGAGCATCAAGTCCTGCAAAGCTCTCGTCTACGCCAACGCTCATTGCCTCGTCCTCGGTTACCGCGGTATATTCAACGTCCGAGATAGCTCTTGGAGTGCTCTCTTCCTCTGCGTCCTCTACCTGCTCTCTCTTTTTCCTTGATACCGCCTCGTCTCTCTCTTCCTTGGTTAAGCTCTGGAATCTTACCTCGTCGCCTATGAAATTGAGATTAACCTTTCCAAGCGAGCCGTTTCTGTGCTTAGCAATGTGAAGATCAACGAGTATCTCCTTATCTCCCTTTTCAGCGGAGGGATCTTTAGCAAGGAACAATACGATATCTGCGTCCTGCTCAATAGCGCCTGATTCACGAAGGTCGGAAAGAAGTGGTTCTTTGTCCTTTCTGTCCACGCTTTCCGTGCTACGGTTCATCTGCGAAAGAAGAATAACGGGAACGTCAAGCTCACGAGCAAGAAGCTTCATTTGTCTACTCATGGTGCTGACTTCGTTTTGTCTGCTTTCAGTCTTTTTACCAAGAGACATAAGCTGCAAGTAGTCCACAACGATAAGATCAAGCTTTCTCTCCTGAGAAATACGTCTGCACTTACTCATAATATCCATAGGATTCGTGCTTGCCGTATCGTCTATATAAATGCTCGCCTCGCTGAGCTTCTTGTGCGTTTCAACCAATCTTTTCGTCTCGGGGGCAGTCAGATTACCCGATTTTAGGTTTGACATGCTGATCCTACCAACCGAAGAATACATTCTTTGAACAAGCTCCTCGCCCGACATTTCAAGGTTAAAAATAGCAACCTTTGCGTTAACCTTGGGATCTAAAGCAGCGTTCGTTGCAATATTCAAGGCAAACGCCGTTTTTCCTATACCAGGACGGGCTGCAAGTACTATAAGATTTGCTCTCTGCAAGCCGTTCGTTATGTAGTCGAACTGAGTAAATCCGGTCTTCAAGCCACTCATATTCTTGCCGTTTATACAACGTTGCTCGATTACGCTAAGCGTCTTTCCCGAAACCTCGGATATCGGTCGTAGTGAGCCTTTTTGCTTCTCTGACGTGATATCGTATATGGTCTTTTCTGCAAAATTCGTAGCATCCTCTGCCTTAGGATTTTCGTAAACGTTGGTGATGATATTGCTTGCGCCCTTGATAAGATTGCGCAAAACGGCAGAATTGTTGACTATCTCAACGTAATACTCGTAATTTGCAGATGACGGAAGTATCTGAGTCAGCTGAGTAACGTATTCAATACCGCCAACCTTATCAATCGTGCCGTCTTGCTCAAGTCTTCCAGACAAGGTAATATAGT
>JAZQYC010000179.1:0-2228 GCA_045633285.1 Clostridia bacterium
ACATGGCTACGATCCGACTTCTTCACACGCTTCTATCCACGCATCTGCAATTATCTTGTGTCCAGCAGTGGTCGGATGCACGCCGTCGCAGGTCCAATAGGTCGGATCGGGACATTTTTTGTAGGCTTCGTCAAATCTTGACTGTAATTCTACGCAAATAAGTCCGTGCTTTTTTGCGATTTTTTTAACGAGCTCGGCTCTTTTGTAGACCTCGAGCTTCATAGTTTCTCCATAAATATCAACCTTTTCACCGTCCAAGACAAAGGGAGCGATCAAGAATATTTTTACGCCATTGAGTTTTTCAATAGTTTCCTCGATAAGCATATCGTAGACTTTTTCAAACCTATCGGGATCAACGCCGTTTTTACGCTTAAATTCAGCCCATACGTCGTTAACACCTACGTAAAAGCTGATAATATCCGGCTCGTAATTCCATACGTCAAGCTTTGCTCTCGTATAGAGATTGAGTATCTGATCACCGCTTACACCCGAATTTATACATTTGTACTCACCGCAATAAGTCGTACGAACGTATCCGTCAGCCATCGCTGCATACCCTGACCCCATTCCGTGCAAGGTATTTTTTCTATCGCAATCGGTTATAGAGTCTCCCTGAAATATTATAGTCTTCATTTTCGTCTCCACGTTATTCAAAATTTATATTTGATCTAAATAATCTTTCAAAATTATCGTCTTCAGCAAGATTTACGTATGTGATTTTATCAGAATTAACTAATTCCGTCTCGCCCTGTATGTATCCTATCGCTCCGTTTAAAGCAGAGTCTGACACCTTTACGCATTTATCACGCATTGATCGTGGCAAAACACCCGTATCAATAATTGAATAAACGTCAGCGTATTTTCCGAGCCCACCTGCAAGATAGACCCTTTTTATTCTTTGATCAGAAATATTTGCTCTGCCTAACAAGCAGGTAACGCCAGACCTTATCGCTGATTTTGCAAGCATAAAGGCATATACGTCCTTTTGCGTAAGATAGATATTATCGCTAAGATAGAAGCAGTCTCCGTCAATAAAGCGTCCGCTTTTTGTTATCCTTGCACTATTTTTTAAGTAACTTATACAAGAGAGCAATCCCGCCCCACATATACCTATCGGGGCTTTTTCGTCAACGGTTTTTGTCACGATCTTTCCGTTTGATTCGCACACGCTACAAATAGCTCCGCTTATTCCGCCTACTCCACAGCTGATGTTTGCCCCCTCAAAGCAAGGACCGACTGCAGTTGACGTAGCAAAATAATTTTGACCGTCAAATAGCAGTATCTCACCGTTTGTTCCAAGGTCAAGGTAAATAGACGGGTCGGTGCTTTTGAAAAAGCCAACGCTGTTTGCACCCGTTAAAACGTCACTACCAATAAACGCCGAAACGCATGGAAGAGTAATCACTTCTTGAGCAGAAATGGATATATCCTCACCTTTAACTCTCCTTAACTCAAGAAAGGACGGAGTATAAGGAAATGCTCCCATTCCCTCGGGCGATACTCCAAGCAATATATGAGTCATTATCGTATTTGCAGAGATTACTACTCTGTTTATTGATCTCACACCAAGCTTGTTTTTGAAAAGTGAAATAGATCTTTCGATTTGAGAACGAATTATATCAGCAAGCTTATTCGTGCCGTGAGTCTTGCACGCCTCGATTCTTGACTCTACGTCTGCACCAAAAGCTCTCTGGCCATTCAGCTCTTTGACACTTGCTACCACCTTACCCTTTTGATCAAGCAGAGCAAGCTCCACCGTCGTTGTGCCAATATCAACGGCAAGATCAGCATAATCTATATCATTGAGCCTTGTTGTAACGATTTGTGATTCAACGCTCGGTATCTCGATCTCAATATCCTCACGTGGAACTATCTTACAAGCCAAAAAGAAACCGCTATTATCTGTGGTAATATATTTGCTTTTTGATAGAAGCTTTACCCTGCATTTACCGCATATACCACGACCCGAGCAAGGTGAATTCAACAAAACGTTGTTTTTGACTAATATTTCGTATAGCGTACTATTCCCGTCTGCATTCAAAATAGTAGTCACACCCTTATTTTTTATCTTGATAACGTACTCTTTCATGCGTTTTCCAAGCCTGCGTTAGCTTCCTTGTAGGTCATATCGTTGAGAGTTTTCAGCTCGAAGAATTTGCCTTTTTTTGCCATCAATTCCTCGTAAGTACCTGTCTCAACGCATCTACCTCCCTCCATTACGACAATTC
>JAZQYC010000180.1:0-3039 GCA_045633285.1 Clostridia bacterium
ATTATTTTTGCAAAAAAAATAATTATTCGTCGGTCAACAGTTTTGCAAAAAAGGAGGAACGTGTTATGAGAAAGCTATTATGCGTATTTTTGTGCGTAATAATGGTATGCGCATGCTTATCTATCGTAGCGTGTGGATCAACGACCCCTCAGCTTCGTATCAATCAGGATACGCTATATTGGGAGGTATCGTACGATAACGGTACTACGTGGCAGTCGCTTGAGGTCAAAGCAGTAGGTGAGGTCGGAGCAGGCGGTGCTGCAGGTGTAGACGGCGTCGACGGCAAGGACGGAATCAACGGTATTGACGGTAAAGACGGTAAAGACGGCGCAAGTGGCGCAGACGGAAAAGACGGATCAGTCGTAACGATCGGAAATAACGGAAATTGGTTTATTGACGGCGTAGATACTGGTAGACCTGCAAGCTGTCCCTGTATAACTGGAGACTGCGATTGCGGAAACGGATCAAGCTCCGGTAGCGGAGATAATTCCGGATCTGACAGCGGATCGAGTTCCGGCTCAACAAGCGGATCAAATCCCGGTTCGGGAAGCGAAGATGGCGATTCGCAAACGCCCGTGGTAACTTCTCCCGTTCGTTTCGTAGTAGCAAGCGATATTCATATGAGAGAGAACGGCGCTTATGAGAGCAAGGCAAGACTTGAGGGCTTGTATGACAAGGTATATGCTTATGCTCAAGCATCAAGCACTTATAAGGGTCTTGACGGCATATTCTTCTGCGGTGACTTAACTCAGGACGGTAGAGATGCTGAATACAAGTTGTTTTTCGACACTGTAAACGCTAAAACTCAGACGGGTACTATCTCAAGAGCAGTGCTTGGAAACCACGATTATCGTATAAACGGCTACAATGACGTATATGCTGGCAACAAGAGCACTACAGCCGATTATATAGCAGATTCAATTACTGCAAGAAGATTCAAGGACGAGTGGGCAGGATACGAGGCTGATGGTCATATTGAGATCGGTGGATACCACTTTATATTCCTTTCGACAGACCAATACCATAATACTCAAGGTTTTTATTATAGACCAGGAAGAAGAGAATGGCTTAAGGCTGAGCTTGATAAGGCAGTTGCAGCCGATCCTACGGGAGAAAAGCCTATATTCGTATTCAACCATATGGCGCCTCGCGGTACGTGCGCAGGCTCGGCAGGCACGGGCGCAGACCTCAATCTTTACAATATACTCAAGGATTATCCTAACGTAGTAGATTTTTCTGGTCATACGCATAAGGCTCAGGTAAGCGAGGACAGTATATGGCAGGGTGATTTCACCTCGATTGCGTGCGGAGCAATGGCTTATTTGTCACTCCCTCTTTACGATAACCCTGACGTCACCGGATCTGTTAAGCAAACGAGCGACAAAGGCGAGTGGGGAACGGGTAGCAATGAAGAGGGAACTAGAAACGGTAACCTTATTTGGATATGCGAGCTTGACACTAACAACGTCCTTCGTCTTATCAACTTCGACTACGTAAGAGGCGAGGCATACGAGGAGTTCACCTTTGACTCATTCGACGATCCTGCTGAATTTAATTACAGATACGATAGAGAGATAATAGAGGACGTTCCTGAGTTTGAGCAGACTGCACAGGTCACGGTTAAGTCGAATAATTACAAAAAGGTAGATATCTCCTTCCCGAAGGCTATCTGTGACGACTATATCACGAACTATCGCATTGACGTACTCAACTCCAATGACCAAATAGTCAAGAGTGAGTACCTGCTCTCGATGGAATACTTAGCAAATGGAAGACCTGATACCTTCTACTTGACTATCGCAGGACTTGAAGAGAATACTGCGTACAAGCTCAACGTATACGCAATTTCCTATTATAAGGAAAAGAGCGCGCCTATTTCGGTAAATCTTACCACTACCGCTAAGCCCACGGGAACTAACGCAGTAGCAGACATAATGTCAATTCAGTTCAATACCGACGGTACGCTTAAGGATACTGTAACCAACACTACCTTGGAAATGGTAGCAAACGTAAATCCTGCGACTATTGCATACGATGAAACGCTTGGAAGAAACGTTGCAACCTTCACGAAAGGCACAAAGTACGGTCAGCACGGCTACAAATTCTACGATTTCGTTGACTGGATTCCCGTTATAAAGGAAGGCTTCTCAATGGAGATCAACGTTCGTCCGAGTTCGATTGCTAATGATGCTTCTCCGTATAAGCCTCTGTCCTGGATGCATAACGGTGGACTTGGATTCCAGTTTAATAGAAGGAGCTCGGATAACGTGAGAGTTATGAATTTCTATTTCTACACGTCGTCTGAATCAAAAACAAGCGTACAAGTTGAGTGTCCCTCGGGTGAATGGGCTCACTTAGTCGTAACCTTTGACGGATCGTTCTTAAAAATGTACAAGAACGGTGTGCTCGTTGCAACGTCTGCTGAAATTACGGGAACGTTAGCGCTCGCATCGGCTGATTATATCGGAGTAGGTTGTGATGCTAATCCAAACGGAACGTTGGAGGCTGGATTCCCCGGCAAGATGACTACCGCAAATATCTATTCTGATTGCTTGACACAGGAGCAGATTACCGCGCTTTACGCGCCGTACGCACCTGCAGGATCAGGAGATGAGTCCGTAGCAGCATAAGGGCTTGTAAGGAATCAAACGATACTAAATGAATTAGAAAAAGAGGCTTTGCAAGAGCGACAAAGCCTCTTTTTCTTTTACGATATAGTCATTCTGGATGCTTTTTACTTTTTGTCGCACAAAAAGTAACAAAAAAGCCCAAGGGGTTGCGATATACGCGGTCGGAATCATAGATTCCTTCCCACTTTGGCTAAAAAAAGTCCACAGGACTCTTTTTACGACACCGTGTGTCGCACGCGTCGTGCCCTTGGTAACCCCAAAACGCTTTTAAGCGGATAGTATGATATAAATGATCATTCTAATTATTCACCATATAGTCATTCTGGAGTGAGCATAGCTCACGATATGAACCTGCTCCGCAGAACCTTGTCGTTTTTAATGATAAGAACCTGCTCCGCAGAACCTTGTG
>JAZQYC010000181.1:0-5163 GCA_045633285.1 Clostridia bacterium
AGTTATCTTCGATAGTGAAGTTCACTTCGTGAGTGAAGTTTCGCCTGACGGCGAAGTGTAGGCAAACTTAACTTCACTTGTGCGTAGCACAAACTTCACTGCGTAGCAACTTCACTTTTGCGATAGCAAAAACATCACCAACAGAAAAAGAGAGAACTTTCGGCTACTGACCGATTTGTTCTCTCTTTCTGCTTGTTATATGGGTTTGGGCTTAGCCCATTTGCGTTTGACTAGTCAAATGCGATGCTCGCACTTTGCCCAAAGTGTAAAATTCTCCGCTAAGGACATCATCCTATTTTTGTTTGCTCTTTTTTTCTACGGATTTTGATGTTGCTCTATTTCTGATCGCTCACGCTATCTATCATAGCATTTGCTATATCCTTGGTTGCGTTCGGCTTGCAAAGCTTTTTGGTGTTGTCTACCATAGCTATATATTTAGCCTCGTCTCGTGCGATATTCTCCAAGATCTTGTACGCGTTCTTTTCCTTATCTATATACTCGCATACTCCCTTGCTCTTGAGATATAACATATTGTCGTATTCCTGCCAAGGAAGCTTGTGACTTGCAATGACGGGAAGTCCTTTGTTAAACGCCTCGGTCACCGAAGAGCCTCCCATTTTGCCTATCAGTATATCGGACGCGCTCATCAGCTCGTCAACGTTGGTTGCGTAGCCGTTATTGTATATTCTCTTTGAGAGCTTACCAGATGCTTCTAATTTGTCAATATTCTTTTTTAATCTCTCGTTCGTTCCACAGACTGAAATAAGCTGAAAATCTACCTCTGCCTTAGCAAGATTCTTGATAAGCTTGACTACGTTTCCAAAGCCGATTCCTCCGTTCATCATCAAAACAGTGAATTTGTCAGGGTCTAAGCCAAGTTTGAGTCTCGTCTCCTTTTTGTCAAGGTGCTCGGAAAACTTGGTCTGAACGGGTATTCCAAGGTGCAATATCTGCTCCTTTTTGAATCCCTTATAAACGAGCGTATCGTCAAAGTCCTCGTTAGGCGATACCATATAATCAATATGAGTGCCAAGCTCCACGAAGGGCGAGATATCGTAGTCCGTGACTAAGGAAAAGACCTTTGCACTAGTTATCCCCTGCCTTTTGAACTCGCTCATTACGTGAGCGCAATATACGTGAGCGCAAAGCACTACGTCGGGCTTAAATTCCTCAAGCAAAGCCAAAACGCGAGGCTTGACTTTTTTTGTCATCTTGTGAACGACAGTTTTTTCTGTCTTTTTGGGATCTCGTCTTTTCTGTCTTTCAAAAAAAGCGTTTGAGATCGGCATAAAATATTTGCAAGAGAAAAAGTAGCCCTTATTTACGAGCATGGTGTAAAACTTGCTCTTTCCCTTATATATATCGTAAGTCATAACCTCGGCGCTACCATCTAAGCAATTTGCAACAGAACGGCTCATGGCGTTGTGTCCCTCGCCTGCGCTTACGGTCAATATGAGAACCTTCATAGTTCCTCCGATTGATAAGATAGAGATATTTTACACCATTATATCGTTTTTGTCTATCAAATAAGGGTATTATCCTCTTTTTGCGATCACGTCACCGCTTACGATATCAAGAAGCACAGCCATATATTCTCCGCCCTCGAAAACGTGCGCAACGTACCAATAATAATAGGTCTCGTCGCCCGTACTGTCGCAGACGAATTTTGCATATATCTCACTTTGTTTGCCCTCTTGATGTAGTGCGTCAAGTCTTTCGCTAAACTCACGGACTGAAATGTCTATAGCCTCAGTCTCAGTTACGATAGCGTTACTCATCATGTTTTCAAGCTCGATAGGATATTCCTTTTCTCCGTCCGAAAAAGTAATTGCGGACAAGCTCTCCCCGATATCCTTGCCTACGTCCTTACTAAATCCCGAGCCGAAAACGTCCTTATTCATATTTCCCGTGAAGCTCTCTCCGTCAACTGTAAAGCTATAGGTGTAGCTCTTGGTCGTACCCTCTGCGCTGAGAGGCTTGAGGGTGATAGTGCAAAACTCCACCATATCTCCTGCTTCACCGTCTGCAACGTAGGGTGACTCCCTCATTCCGCTCTGAACGATCACCTTGATATCCTCGCTCTTTCCAACTAGATACGCGGTGTGTCTATAGCTTACGTTATCGTAGCCCTCTTCCTTACATCCGATAAAGCTTGTAGCAAGTAGGATTGTCAACAAAAAAATAACGATCTTTTTCATATTCCCTCCAAATAAAAAACGTCACACAATACCTTATGCGACGTTTTTCGGGAATATTATACAAATAATTTTATTTGCAGTATTTCTCTTCGATCTTGGCGATCTTTGCTATTCTTCTTGCGTGGCGCTCCTCGTTGCTAAACTCCGTGCTGAGCCAGATATTGCATATCTCCTCAGCCTCGTCGATAGGAGTGAAAAGTCCGCTGATGACCAAAACGTTTGAATCGTTGTGCTCTCTCGTTAACTTAGCGGTCTCCTTGTCACGAACGAGGGCTGCTCTTACGCCCTTGACCTTGTTTGCTGCAACGGACATTCCGATACCCGTCATACAAACGAGTATGCCCTTATCCACCTCACCCGAGACTACTGCCTCGCATGCAGGAAGCGCGTAATCGGGATAATCACACGAATCCTTGGTGTGTGCTCCAAAGTCTACTACCTCTATACCTCTTTTTTCAAGTCTTACCTTGAGCTCATTCTTGATCTCAAGACCTGCGTGATCGGTTGCTATTGATACTTTCATATTACTTCTCCACTCTTATAATGCTGTCAACTGCGTGTACGGACGAGAGCTTATTGATCTTGCGGATAGCCTTTTCGATCGAGGATTCGCTCGTCTCGTGCGTTTCAAAGATAATGGTAACGATATTACCCTCTCTTACCTCGCCCTTTTGAAGTACTCTTCTGAGGCTTACGTCCGATCTTCCGAATACGTCTGCGATCTCAGCGAGAACGCCCTTTTCCTCTTTTACGGACATACGGATATAATATTCGCTCTCAAAGTCTCTTACGAACTCACGGTAAGGAATGTGAAGTCCGTCGTTTTTGAAGCAAGAGAGCTTGTGAGTCTTCTGCTTAGCTGCGTAAACTATATCACTTACGATAGCGCTACCCGTGGGCAGATCTCCTGCTCCTCTTCCGTAGAGCATAATATCGCCTACTGCGTCACCAACGATATGAACTGCGTTAAACGAACCCTTAACGGTTGCAAGAGGCTGATCGTCGGGGATAAATACAGGGTGGACTCTTGCCTCTACTCTGCCGTCCTCGTGCTGTTTAGCAATACCGAGAAGCTTAATGGTGAGACCAAGCTCCTTACCATAGTTGATATCCTCAACCGATACGTTTGAAATACCCTCTCTGTGAATGATCTCAAGAGGAACTTTCTTTCTGAATGCAAGAGAAGAAAGTATGCTGAGCTTGTACATAGAATCGAATCCGTCTACGTCGGCAGAGGGATTGAACTCTGCATATCCAAGATCCTGAGCTTCCTTTAAAGCAACGTCATAGCTTGCGCCCGTGTCTGCCATCTGCGAGAGTATATAGTTAGTAGTACCGTTGATAATACCTTTGAGTGACTTGATGTTGTTGCCCTGCATGCTCTCCATCAAGGTTCTGATGATAGGAACACCGCCTACACAGCTTGCCTCGAAATAGAGTCCAGCTCTACCCTTACGAGCCGCAGCCTCAAGCTCGTGCCAATGCTTAGCAAACATCTCCTTGTTTGCCGTAACTATGCTCTTTCCTGCAAGCAAGCACTTGATCAAAAAGCTTCTTGCCGGCTCGATGCCTCCGAAAAACTCTGCAACGATCTTGATCTCAGGATCGTTGACTACACGGTCGATATCCGTGGATACGATATCCTCGGGTACTCCGAGCTCCTTGCATCTGTCGAGATTCTTCTCGAGCACGTGACGGATCTCGAGGTCAATGCCCTCAGATTTCATTATCATCTCGTGATTTGCCTTCAAAATGCGGTAAGTTCCACCGCCAACCGTTCCTAATCCAAGAAGCGCAATACCTACTTTTTTCATATTTCCTCCGTTTTCTGATCCTTATTAAGATCGTAAATAATTTTTAATCCTTTGAGAGTGAGCGTTCTGTCTAGCTTGTCTATATCAGATACGTCCTTTGCAAGAATCTCACCCATTCCTCCCGTTGCAATTACCTTGCAATCGTCTACGTTAAGCTCGCTTTTGATCTTGCGGATAAGGTATTCCACCATTCCGATAAATCCGTAAATAATTCCCGACTGCATATTGGTAACCGTAGTACGGTTTATAACCTTGCCGGGGCTTTTAAGCTCGATTCTGGGTAGCTTTGCCGTGGTGTTTACGAGAGCCTCCATACTGCTCTTTATACCGGGACAAATTGCTCCGCCCAAAAACTCTCCGCTTCCGCTCATTACGCCAAAGGTGGTTGCCGTACCAAAGTCTATCACTATGCAAGGTCCACCGTATAGATTGTAAGCAGCAACGGCGTTGACTATTCTGTCTGCGCCGACCTGAGCAGGGTCTGCGTATTTGATATGAATACCGGTCTTGACTCCAGGTCCTACCATAATAGGCTTAATATGGAGATAATACGAGCACATATGCTCTAGCGTATAGTTAAGCGTTGGAGCAACCGAGGAAATTATAACCCCCTCGATATCCGAAAAACTAAGATCTACGCTTGAGAGCAGATTTGAAAGAGTCATTCCGTATTCGTCAGCCGTATGCGATATGCTCGTGGCAACTCTCCATGTCTCTTTTAAATTGTCCCCGTCAAAAAGACCGATCTTGATATTGGTATTACCAACGTCCATTACGAGTATCATTAGTTATCCCCCTTGAACTGAGTGGTACGTACGAGTCCCGAGCAAAGAAGGGGTACGACCACGGTGCAAACTATCAGCTCTAAAATACAGTTGATAGTAAAATAGGTCACGATAAAATCCCACAAAGCAAAGCCCGGCGCAAATATCAGCTTCATAGCGAGCATGATAAGACAAACGCAGAGCGTATTGGTGCATACTCCAACCGCCGACGCCACCGCACAAGAGGGTGTAAAGCGTTTGATCGAAGCACGAAGCCCCCTGTAGGTAAGATTTACAGTAAAACCTATAAGAACTCTCGGGACTACGGCAATCAAAGGATTAGTAAAGGATATCCAGAAGCTCTCCATAGTAAGCGCAGTACCGATA
>JAZQYC010000182.1:0-4909 GCA_045633285.1 Clostridia bacterium
ATCCTTGAAAATCTTTCAGATTTTTTAACAAACTATTGTTTATTAAGCATTTCTTTACTCGTGAAAATTTGTACTACTTAACGTATTACATATTTTTCTTTACTCGTTTTTATACCTATATATGCAGTTGTCAATGTGCAATCCCCGACTACCGTCGGTGCGCTTATAGCGCTGGTGGGCTCAAGTGGACTCGAACCACCGACCTCACGCTTATCAGGCGTGTGCTCTAACCAGCTGAGCTATGGGCCCGTGTGTGGTGGAGATGAGCGGGATCGAACCGCTGACCCCCTGCTTGCAAGGCAGGTGCTCTCCCAGCTGAGCTACACCCCCACGTGGGTATTATCATTTGTGAACTGCCCTCCAAAAGTGGACAGCCTTAAAATAATAGCACAAGCAAAATCGTTTGTCAATGATTTTAAGCAACTTTTTTTATTTATTTTTTACTTTTTTTTAGGGCTTTTTTTGTGCGATTATTTAGGTTGGCTTGCTTTTCCTTTATATATAATAATAAGTGTATATATTATATAATATCTATTTAAATATAGCACCACAACATCTTGTGTATGGCCGAAAGTCAAGACACATTTTTTGGAAGCAACGGTATTTGATCAAAAAGGATTTTGAGTTTGTCAAAATCCTTTTTGCAAAAAAATTATTTTTTTCTTTCCTCTTTTTATTTATTCAATATTCTGTCACTCAGCTCAAAAATTTTCTTTGAATACTTTTTCTTACGGCTTGCAAGAATCTTCTTGTACAAGGGATAGGTAAGGCTCATAAGACCTATTCCAACAAGTCCGATAATGATTCCGAGGATCATCATATCCCCGATTATCTTCATTGCAAGGCACATTCCAAGTCCAAGAACGAGAGAGCTGATCGCTCCAAACACGTATCCAAATACCGCCACCGGTCTTTTGACCTTTTTGTCAAGCTCCTTTAGCTCGTCTACCTCACTCTTTGCCTTGGGCTCGTAATCTGCTCTGATTTTTTCAATAATTTTCTTTTCTGAATTCATTTTTTCGTCCTCCTTGAATTTACAAGCACAGCTTACACCCTATTCGTTTTCGTTTCGTCAATATTTTGTTAAAGATCTTATAACCTTTTGTTAAAGTTTTGTAAATAAAAAATGCGTGCTCTTTTAGTGATAACACGCATTTGCTATTTTCTATTTTTGCTCCTCTTTTTGCTCGCTGAGTAGCTCCTCGGTCAGCTTGATTATGATATCTCCGTACTTTTTCTTTTTGGATCTCAGCACCGCCTTGTACACGGGATAGGCAACCGAAAGAATTCCTACACCTATTATACCTACCACGATTCCCCAAGCTACTATTCCAAGCTCAAGCACCATAGTCATTCCCGTACCCATTATAAGCGTGCCTATCACACCAAAGCAAAGCGAGGTGACGGTCGCAGAATTTTTGACGATGCCGTCAAGTCTTCTGAGCTTGTCCATCTTGGTCTCGACCTGTTCCTCGGGAACGTATCTTTTTCTGATGCTGTCTATTTCCTTTCTTTCCTCATCGGTCGGAGCTGAATATTTATAACTAAATTGATTACTCATTTGCTTTATCCTCTTTTTTGTTTATTTTGTTTGCGTATACTATCATATAAACGCCAAGTCCGACGGCAAAAGCGCTGACAACTATGCCCGTCATGGTATTCATAAGAGAAATATCTATATCTCCCTCTGAAAAGGCGGTAAGAAGAGCCGTTTGCAGAGCAAGTATGGATACGGTAGCGTCGGCAAGGTTTATATTTCGTATAGCTCGAATGGTCAAGCTCTCCTGCTTGTGCGCCTTGATAAGATTATAAATAGACATTCCTATCTTGAAAAAGGCGTACGCTGCGTAGGCAAATATCGTCCAACCGACGAAGCTGAAATGGGCGTCCTCGAATATCATCTGCGCAATAGCCGAGGAAAGCGCAACGTTTAAGACGAGGAGAATTATACCGCATCTTCTATAAAGAGCTATTTCTCCCGATCTTTGCTCGTCTATTCCTTTTTGGTGAACGAGGAGAATTCCCCCACGCATAATTGCCAAAAGTATATAATAGGTTGCAAGCGCTCCGTACCAGATAGAGTCGTTTATTATTCCCATATAAGCGTTGACCGCTCCGAAAAATATACTCAGCACGAACGTCCCAAAAGCAAAAACCAAGGTACGGAAGCCGTAGCTTTTCAATACTCTTCTAGTGAATTCTCTTTTTTCCAAAAAGCTTATCGTGCTTCTCTTGATATTAGGAATAATAGGAATCAGAAGATAAACGCTATATCCAAGCGATACTCCTGCAACAGCAAATATAATATAGCTCAAAACGGCAAGGAAGCTCCCCTCCTCTAATCCCGCTATCGCGATCACGATAGAGCCTATTGAGCTTAGTATCGTAACCAAAAAGGTCAGAATTTTGACATACGTAGGTGGATTTTTGAGAAAAGTCAGGATTTTTTTCATTTTATCGCTCATCTGCTATTCCTCTCAAAAGCACGGTAAAGGTGCTACCCTTGCCTATCTCGCTGTTTACCGAGATCTCTCCTCCTAAAACGTCGATTACCTTTTTGACAAGAGCTAGTCCAAGACCGTTGCCCTCCTTTGAGTGAGAGCCGTCTCCCTGATAAAATTTCTCGAATATCCTCGAGCCGATCTCGGGCGACATTCCTAAGCCGTTGTCCTTTACGGACAAATGAACGTCCTTTCCTTTTTGCTTTAAGCTTATCTCTATCTCTCCGCCCTCATTGGTGAATTTGACGGCGTTTGATAAAAGATTGTTCCATATAAGCTCAAGAAGAGTACGGGTAGAATGCACGACGATATCGTCAAGATCACAGCTCAAATTTATGCCCTTTTTTTCAATCAGACTCTCGATATCTACTATTGCCTCAGACAGAGCCTCGGTTATGCTGAACGTTTCGGGCTTTTCCTGAATTTGTTGATTTTCAAGCTTGTTCAGCCTTAAAATATTGGTAATAAGATCTGTGATCCTTTTTGAGGCAAGCCTGAGCGTTTCGGCATACTTTGCCCTCTCGTCCTTGGTTAAATCATCGCTTTTTAATAGCCCTGCGTAGTTTTGAATAACGGCAAGTGGGGTCTTGATCTCGTGTGAAACGTTAGATATGAAATCAGTCTTCAATATCTCGGTCTTTCTGAGCTGACCGCTCATTGCGTTGATATTTTCCATTATGACGTCGTACTGATTGTATTTGTCGTAATCGTGCTCTATCTCAAGCTCCACCGAAAAATCACCTTTTGCGATCTTTTCAGTAGCGGAAAGTATCTTGTTTACCGGCTTTTCCACAGTCACCTTTCTTCTTATAAGGTCTATAACGGTTATTACCGCAGAAAGTATCAATATAAGAATAAATATCAAAATTGCAATTAGCGGTTTGTCGTCCGTTCTCTGCACTATATAGTCGTAGACAAGTATTGCTATCTGCATGATCGTTGCAACGAGAGCAAAAAAACCTATTGCTCCTACGAAGCTAAAGCCTACGTTTCTTATTCTTCTTTTTTTCATTTAAGTACCGCCTTGTAACCAAGTCCGTGCACGGTAACTATCTCAAAACTGTCGCAAATTGAGGTTTTTTCACGGAGCTTTGCCATATAAACGTCCACCGTTCTTGAGCTTGCCGAGGAATCGAAGTCCCAAAATTCGCTCATTAGACTTGATCTTGTGAAGGTCTTTTTTGGATAAGAGAGCATTTTGAAAAGTATATCGAATTCCCTTACCGTTAGCGCTATCTCCTCACCGTTTACGCTTGCCGATCTCTCCTCGCTGTTCATTTTGAAATTGCCTATTAGGATTTCTTTTTCAGTCTCGATCTTTGCTCGCCTCAATATTGCCTTGATCTTCATCATAAGAACGTCTATATCAAAAGGTTTAGTGATATACTCGTCTATACCGATATTGTAGCCGAGCATTTTGGACTCCTTGTCGTCCTTTGCCGTCATAAAAATAATGGGAATATTCTTGTCAATAGACCTGATGCTCTCTGCAAGCTCAAAGCCATTCATCACGGGCATCATTATATCGGTAAGAACAAGATCAAATGACTCTTCTTCCATTTTATCTAAAGCCTCAGCTCCGTCAAAAGCGCATACCGTCTGATAGCCTGAGTTTCTCAAGCTCAAAGCCACGAAACGATTGAGATCAATATCGTCTTCAACTACGAGAATTTTAACCATTTTATCACCTCGCATAGAGTATATCCACATAATTATAACATAATGTTAAGGAAATGTTAAAGAATTGTAAATATGAGAAATTTATATACACCAATTTTATAATTAAATAATACTTTTCCCTATCAAAAAATCAAAGCAAATTAAGATCAGCAAAATTCAAAGCATAAACGTACTTGCAATCTACGCGAGACGTAATCACAAAATATTAAAACTTTTCCCACTCACCTTTTATCACGTACAAATTCATTTAACTGATAAATATTCTCCATATAATAGCATGTATAGAAAATTCTATACTTTATTATAAGCTACGCTTTTTGTATTTTTGATGCTTTAGAATGACTACGTATTATAATTCACAATAATTACTACACAACGGTCACTTAGAGTAAGCAGGTCTTACAATAGCGACTGGGTTTTAGATTCTATCGCTTCGCTCCAGAATGACTGCTTCGCTTCGTTCGTCTATCCACTAAGTCACTCTGGAGCGTAGCGATAGAGTCTATTCTTTCAAGATTTTATCACGAGCTTTGCGGATGCAGGATGGAAATGATAGTCTATTAAGCAAAGAACGATATTAAATGGCTAATGTATAGAATTTTCTATACTCCAATATTTATTTTATTTTTTTGGTGTTATTTCTATAGATTCTTATCAGTCGATTCGTTTCTTTTATATTAACTGTATGTTTTTTTTATCAGAATGTCTGTTTTTCTTTCTTTTCATTC
>JAZQYC010000183.1:0-5454 GCA_045633285.1 Clostridia bacterium
CGTAGTTTGTCCAAGGTTGAATAGAGCGAATTTCATTTCTTTCTGCTCCGTAATAATTTGAACAATCTTTTGAGAGTAACACTTCTTTGTCCATACCTTCGTGATAATACATCATATCGGGTTGGAACACAAAAAGAGCGATAGAATAGGGTTTTGAGCCTATCTTATTAAGGTACTCGGCGACTCCCTTGTCCTCTGCCTCTACGTCAAAGCCGATAAGAGGACACCATATTGAAAATTTGTTATCGCTGTACATATCGTGCTTCCTTGTTTATTTTCTATACTCCGAGATAGATACTATACGCTTCTGCTTGCGACTCTCGTCTGCTGCATATACGCAAAGATGACCGTTGATAGAGTCTTCAATGCTCGTTATAGATACCGAGGTGCGATCACCGTTCAGATATCTAACTAAGGTCTTCATGATCTCAAAGTCCGAGCCCATGTGACCAGATCCCGCCTGAAGCTTGTCAGCAACGTTTACCTTGCGCATGGTCCACTCACGGAATCTCTCGTCGTTTACTCTGAGAACAAACTCGTTGGACTCCCAATATCCTTCTATCTCACCGCGTGAGCCCGTGATGTGGATATTACGACCGCCTCTAGTCGTTCCTCCTATCATATTAAGAGTACCCACAGAGCCGTTTGCAAAGTTTACGCTTACGCATTGACGGTCAACGAGGTCGCTCTTTATCTTATATACGCATTCTCCGAAGATCGAGGTCTTCAAATATTCGATTTTTTCCTCAATAGTAATGTCCTCAATGGGCTTGTTGAGTCCCGACCAGGTTACTGGAGAGTTTGAGGGAAGCTGCATGAGCTTTGCAGAATACATACAGTCCTCAAGGTGGGGACAATCGTAGCAACGCTCAGTTGCGCCCTCGGGAGCATACTCAGGCTTAAAGTAGCCTCTCGAGC
The DNA here is from genome assembly GCA_045633285.1 of Clostridia bacterium. Taxonomy (GTDB): domain Bacteria; phylum Bacillota; class Clostridia; order Christensenellales; family RUG350; genus RGIG2224. The sequence goes on from JAZQYC010000183.1 coordinate 919, forward strand.
CAAAGGACGATACCTCAACGGGCTCGAACTTATTGTTCAGCCAACACATGAGGTCAAGGTCGTGACAGCATTTAGCAAGCAAAAAGCTCGATCCGCATTTTTCCTCGCTGTTCCATCTGCCTCTGATATATGAATCGGCAAAGTGACCGGTAGAGACGTGCTCGTTCATCTCAATAGCAAATATCTCACCTATCACTCCGTCGTTTATTAGCTTCTTGATCTCGGCGTAGTAGGGAGAATAACGCATTACGTGACACACGAAAAGCATTATTCCCTTTTCCTTTGCCTTCTTTTCTATGGCAACAAGCTCGTCCTTGTTTGCCGTAACGGGTTTTTCCAAAAGCATGTTGTAGCCCTTGTCCATGATCTTCATAGCCGTTTCGTAATGAAGCTGATCCATGGTAGCGTTGATAACTATATCGCACTCAATACCTGCATTCAAAAATTCGTCAAGATCAGTGAAAAGTCTATCCTTAGATAAATCGTGCTTTTTTCCCCAATACTCGAGCTTGTACTCAAGAGGGTCTACGATAGCCACGATCTCAAGCTCCTCAGGGCGCTTCAGGGCGTAGCTTGCATAAACGCTTCCTCTGTCGCCGTATCCTACTACAACTGCTTTTATCTTTTTCATAAAATCCTCGCTTTTTACTGAGGAGAAGCAACGCCTCTCCTCAGCACATAATGTTTGCTTTTACTTTCTCTTGATTCCCAGCGCAGCGCTGTTCATCGTGTAAGACTCAATGTTCTCTACACCAAACGAGCCAAGTGACTCAAATCCATCAAATGCTGCAAGACTTGAATCGCTCATTAAGGAGAGAAGATTGATTTCAGGCTTATTATATTTCTTCATCATTATTTCCTCCTTACTGATTAACCGTGAAGGCAACACTACAGCTACGTACGACCGTGCCGTTCGTGAGCTTTACGTATACGTTAGCGCTGTATTTGTCGCTAAGATTGTACTTATTCTCGGCGTTAAGAATAGGCAGATCGTAAAACGCCATAGCAAAGCGTCCGTTTGCCGTAAGCTCCTTGTCTCCGCCGTCGTTAAACTTCTTCTCGTAGGTCACACCATTAAGATAAAGTTCAACGCCAACCTCATCAACCTCGGATACGTCTATTTTGTCAAGATCAACCTGACCGAAGATAATAGTAGCGTAGTTAACGTCTCCCTCGGGAGCAGTGCCGTACTCACCCTGATATACAGAAGCGGTAACCTCTGCAATGTCGGTGTAGTAACCGATATTTTCGATCTTGGGAGAGGTTTCAGCGCTGTCCTCCTCAAAGAGCTCGAGAGCGGTCTTTTCGGTGGTAGCCTTGTATACCTTGAAGTTCTTAAGACCGGTGGTATTAAGTACGTTACCGTTGTTTATGTTGTGCATCCAGTTTGCATAAGCGTTGATACCGTTGTAGGTAGCTCCATTGTAGGTAAAGCTGTCGGTGAACACACTGCCCGATTCAAGGAGAATAGCGCAGTTTTCGATCATATCCTCGTCCGTGGTATTATCGCTGTATCCAACGAGTCCGCCGATATGTCTTGCATTGTACAACGTACCGTTTGCTGCATAACCGGTAAGTCTTGGAACTATTACGCAGTCCTTGATCTTGCTCTCAGTAGCAACGAGGTTTGAGGTAGTAGCTGAATTTGCACTAACGCTGCCAACGAGTATACCGCTTGCAGCCTTAATTCCGTCAGAGTTATACCATCCGAACATACCGTGAGTTGATACGTCTACGTAGACGCCCTTAATCGTACCGTTGATCATAGTGCCTACGATACCAGATCTGTCTGCAACGGTTGCATCGTTTGCACTCATTATACCCGTACCCGGATAGTTTGAAGTAACGAATTTCTCTACGTCGATAGCCTTAACCACGCCGTTTTCCGTAATTACGGGAACGGCAACCGATCCGTCGTGCTTACCGTCGCTGTTCGCATCCGTAAGATATCCGAGGTTGGTGGAGTTATTCTCAACGATGTACATATAAGGATTTGCAGCAGCATCAAGCGCGCTCTCGAAGATGAGATTGTCAAAGGTGAGGTTAGCTATCGTTCCGCCGTATACGGTACCTATCCAGTTGCTGTGGTGAGGTACTACGCCAATCGTGCTTTTGTAGAATGCCTGACCAAGAGGTATGATAGCATTCTTGATAGCAAATCCGTTACCGTCAAGTCTTGCACCGAAGTAGTTAAGCTCACTCCAACTTGGATTGGGGTTGGTGTCTCCGAATATACCATCAACGTCCGAGCCGAACGCGCTGATTCTGCTTGCGATAGGCTTCATGTATCTCTCGTGCCAAGCAGCGCCGTTTGCTCCGTAGTCGATATCGTTGACGAGAGCGTAGCATCTGTCGTAGTACCACATATTGTTTGCAAAGGTGCTGAAAACTACGCTTGCGTCTCTGGTTGCAAGAGCGTCAAGGTCTGCCTTGGTAGCAATAGCAGCAGAGGGATAAACGACGTAGCTAACGGTATGACTTGCGTTGTCACTAAGTATAGGATTGCCGTTTCCGTCCTTTCCAACGATAAGCGTACCCGTGATAGTAACGCCAAGTCCACCCTCGTTGTCGTAAGCCATGACGACACCGTCCGATCTTACGGGAGCAGCCCACGATCTTGCCGAGGTCCAGCTAAGCTGGGTGTTGGGAATAGTCTCCCATGCGCCGCCAACGTTCGCCTTAACTATCGGTGAGAATTCAATACCAACGGTATTGGTCTCGCCGGTAAGCGTTCTACCCGTATAAACGACGACTTCGCTATCGGTTTCAAGTGCTAATGCTTCTATAGTGTTTGATGCGGTCTCAGCAGTTGCTACACCAACGGTCATAACAACTACGGCAAGGATAAGCGTGAGAAGTAAAAGCATTTTTTTACCGAATTTCTTAACCATAATTCATATCCTCCTTGAATTATTTTACTCACCCTATAATTTTCGATATTAGGGCTACTAACATTTTAAAACAAATACAATAGCCATTTCAACTTGTCGCTTAACGTAAAGTTGTTATTTTTTGACTATAGAAAAGTAAGCTGTGCAAAAGCCCTATATATAATATAAGAGCGGAACGAAAAACAAAAAAAGTTGCGATTTCTTAACCTTAGACTGTTTATAATTGATTTTGACTTAGTATTAGCGTGGTAACAAAAAAAAGAGCAATTTGACTTTTTCTGCCAAACTGCTCTTTTATGTTCTGCATAAATATAGTGCTTTTACTCCGTTTCAAGAAGCTTCTTGCGCATTTCTCTCGGGGATACGCCGTATTTTTTCTTAAAGGCGTTTATAAAGCTCGACGGAACGTCGTAGTTCAAGATATTCGAGATCTCCATGATGCTCATATCCTTATTCGTGAGCAAGGTAAGCGAATAGTTCATCTTGAAATCTCTGACGTACTCAAGCAGAGATACCCCAAGGTGCTTTTTGAATATCTTGCAAAGATATCCGTGCGAATAATTCGTGGTCTCTGCTATCTCGTCGATATTATTGCCAAGAAATGCTCCGCTGTTTATCTTGGACAAAAGATCCTCTATTTCTCTTGGAAGCTCGCTTTTCTTACATTGCTTCTTGATCCACAGACCAAGTATATAGGTGACGACCGTCGTATGCAGGCTCTCTGCGTTCGTATCGCTCACCTGCTCGTAGCCGTTAAAGATATTAAGGTCGGTCTGAAGAGTGTCAAGCTCGGGCTTTTTCAGGGTCATATTGATCACGAGAGGCTTTTCGGTGATTCTCTTATAAACGTCCGGTCCAAATACGTCGCAGATCGCCTTCATCTTCTCCACGGTAACGTATATATCTCTGTGAATATGTCCGTCACCGAAGCAATGCGGATTGTGAGCGTCCTCAGGACGCATCAGCACGACGTTACCCTCCTTCATGATGATCTTTTTGCCGTCTATATCGTTCTGATATTCACCCTTAAGGTTGACTGCAAACTCAAAGAAGGTATGCTTATGCCATACGTTTGAGCTACTGAATACGACTCTGGTGTACGGTGTATCACCGACGCTCGCTATATCGTAAGTAATTACGTTTCGTTCTCTCATTTTTGTCCCCTATACGCTTTTGTACCCAAAAATGGACTTACGCTTCTTAAAATGCGTAGCCCTCTACGCTATAATACGACATATTGCTCTGACGAACGTCAAGTCTGCCAAAGCAAGCGCAAATAGGCGCGTCGCTTTTGACCCACAAGGTGTACTGAACGGATTCACCGGGGGTGAAGCCCTTTTCTCCCATGGGCTTATCCAGGCGGACGCAGGTAGTTCTCATAGGCTCAAGCTCTACGAATATTCCGCTCTCAGGATCACGATCCTCAAATATGAAGGTCAGCTCTATTTTTGCTTTCTTGCTTCCGATATTAGTGAGCATGAGAGCCTCGTGACCCTCAAATTCGGGATTATCGCCCTTTGGGGGAAGATATCCGTCACAAAATAACCAATTTTTCTTTCCTTTTGCCATAATTATCTCCTTATTTGAATATTTTGGGTATAGCCTTGTCGTTGTAGGTGGTCATACGCTTTGCGCCGTCCTTGGT
>JAZQYC010000184.1:0-10366 GCA_045633285.1 Clostridia bacterium
TGACAAAAACGTAACCGAGCTCATATTTGAAGCAGGCTTTAGCAGTCTTCAAACCTATTATCGTTGCAAAAAAGAATTATCTCAATAGCTTTTAAGGTATGAATATGAATATAAACGATACAATAGTTAAACGAATTGAAAAATCTGCAACCAAAATGATCCAAGGTATCCACTATCAAAGCCTTTTGTCAGGGTGCAGGTATAACGACGTCTGAATTTTTCGATAGGGATTATTTTAACGATTTTGAAGATTAAACAGAAAAAACCACGGACTCCGTGGTTTTTCTATCTGTAGTGCGTTTCTCCATAAATTTTAGGCGCTCTAAAACTTTGAAGAAACGTGCTTTTTCTATTTTTACTTATTCTCTCCGCTATAGACTGCGGGGTTGACCGATTTGCCGTCGAGGATAGTTTCAAAGTGCAGGTGCGTGCCGAGGTTTACCTCCTTAAGAGCGGTGTTTCCTGCTACTCCTATTACGCTTCCAAGCTCAACCTCTGCGCCCTCTTCTACGCTGACTGACTCAAGCGCGCCGTAACGGGTCACGAGACCGTTGCCGTGATTGATAGTTACCACGTAGCCGTTCAAGCTATCGTTAGTTACCGATTCTACCGTTCCCTCGTAAACGGACTTGACCTCTGCGCCCAAAGCGCACGCATAGTCTATTCCGGAGTGGGTCTGCCATTGCTTGAGAGTGGTGCAATACACGAGCTCGCTATCAGAGTACGCGCAGAGTATGCTTCCCTCGACCGGCATACCGAACACGATAGGCTTAGTCACTACGTCAGTGTCGGGAGGAGTAACGACGGGCTCGTCGGGAGTGGTGTCCGAGCTACCCGGCTCGTCCTCTCCGTCAGGCTCTTCGGGAGCAGGAATAACGGTATCAGGCTCTTTGGGAGTCTCGTTATTCGAATCGTCCGGCTTCGGCGCTTCGATCGAGATATCGGGCTCATTTGAGTTCAGCACGGTTACCGTGATCATAGTACCTACTGCGGCTATGCATACGAACAAAAGCACGTAATACATATTCTTCTTCATAAAGGTCTTAAGTTTGTTCAAAGTCTTATTAGTTTTCATTTTTACCTCCTGGTTATGTATTGATTATTTCCTCTCAAAAAAGGTTTATACACGCCTTTTGAATTTTTTTCGTGTCAGTACGAGCCCAAAAGCACGGGATAGCCTACCTGCATATATCCGTTTTTCAGCACGATCTGCATATTGACCCTTTTTCCAAATAGCTCAACGCTCTCTCCGTCAAGCTCTCCATAGTACAGATATATAGAATGGATATCGCCGTTTTTGCTCTCTTTAATCACGCTTGCCTTGAGCCTGTCTATCAGCTCGCCTGCGTCAGCTCTATCTCCCGTGAGGCAAAAGCTCTCGCCAAGCACTCTGCCCTTAATGCTTTTTTTGAGCGTCTCCGCCTTATACGTCGGACAGGTCAATATAGTCGTGTCACCGTTTGTCGTGATAGTGGTGAACTGTCCAAGGCTCTCCCTTCCCTCAACGAAAAAGTAATAATCTCCCCTGCCGTAGCTTGACGCTATACTGCTAAGCTCAACCTTTTGAAAAAAGCCAAAGCACAAGACTATTATCAGAACTGCTACGAAACATTTTTTCATAAAAAAACTCCCCGTACGATCTTCGTACAGGGAGTATTAACCAAAATCGGTTATCTTATACTAAATTTTTTGAATCAGCTCGATCAAAAGATCAGAGAGCCTTTGCATAGCTACCGTCAGCATCTCGCTAAAGCTCATTTTTGCTTCCTCGTCCGCCTTATCGGATACCGCCTTGACCAAAAGACAAGGTATATCGTTTTTGTAAGAGGCAAGAAGAACTCCAAGAGCCTCCATTTCGCAGACCTTAGCGCCTTCCTTTTGCAAAGCACTTTTAAGAGCAGAGTCTGCAACGAATTTTTCACTTGACGCGATCACCACGGAGCGTATACCGCCAAGCGCGGTTTTTGCAAGGGACAAAAGCTTCTCGTCTGCCTTGAGGTATTTTGACTCGTATTCGGTATAATAGCCTACCTCGCATCCGTCCAGCCTCGAGGTGTCTCTATCGAAATGATACACCGCCTCGCCGAGAACGATCTCGCTGACGTCAAGCTCAGAGTCCAAGCTTCCGCACACTCCGAAATTGATCACTCCTTCTATATTGAAGCAGTCCACGAGTCTCTGAGTTGCAATAGCCGAGGAAACCTCGCCCACTCCTGAGTCCGTCACGTAAAGCTCCTTACCGAAAGCCTCGTAAACGTATACGCAAAAGCCCTTTTTTTGAATTCTTTGCTTTTCTTTCCCGAGCCTTGTCAAAAAGGCGTTAAGCTCGGAAGCCATAGCAACGACAAGTCCTATTCTTTTCATTACGACCTCTTGATCAGAGTGCAAGGTACTTTGCCTGATATTATATCCTTGATAGAATACTTAGCGTTAGCAATGTATACCTCTGCTCCGTACGTAAGAGGCTCTTTGACGTATTCGAGCTTTGATCCCGCGCCGTTAGAGCCTTTTCGGCTAGTTCCGTGACAGCAAGCCTTGCATTCGTCAACCGCAAGAAGTAGCTCGTCCACGGTCGATCCCGTGATAAGCTCGATAAGAGTACTAGGATCGTCGGGGTCACGGTATATACCGTCCACCGAGGTAAGGATAACGAGCCTTTTCGCCTTTACGAGACAAGCTATGTGAGATGCGGTTTCGTCATTGTCCACACCCTGAATAACCTTTTTCATCTTCTTCTGAAGACTCATTATCTCGAATCTGCGGTTTTCCTCAGCGCATACCGCGTCGTTATAGTTGATAATAGGTATTGCATTCTGCTCCGGACATCTCAAAAGAAGATCACGGAGAGTTTTTGCCTTTTCCTCGTCGTTGAAATGCTGATGCTCAACAAGTATCTGTCTGACGCTGTATTTTTGATCAATGAAGGTACGGTAATTCTGCATAAGGATAGCCTGACCCTGCGCCGAATAATCGGTCTTTGCCAAGGTCTCGTCACCCTCAAGCTCTTTGCCGTTTCTTCTGATGTAATCAAGTCGTCCGATCTCGGTAGCGCCACTCGTTACCCAGATCATACCGGGCGTGAGCTCGTGAGAAATACGGGCTATCGTATTGTAATCGATATCCCCGTATTCCCTGTTAATAAGCGCCATTGAACCGATTTTTCCGACTAGTTCAACGTCGTATTTCATACTATATTATTTGCACTCCTCACAGCAGTCACAGTCACCGTCGCAGATCTCGTAGCTGTGCTGATCAGCGCAGTCACAAGCATCACAGTCACCGTCACACTTGCAATCGTCACAGTCGTCCTCGCACTCGCAATCGTAGCAGGTGTCCTCTATGCAGAGGTTGCTCTCGATAGTAGCGAACGCTTTTGCAACGACGTTTTCAACGGTGAATCCGTAGTGCTCGAAAAGTACCTTAGCAGGTGCGCTTGCGCCGAAGGTATCGATAGTTACGAGCTCGCCGTCAAGACCGATATATTTGTGCCAGCTGTAGCTTGAGCCTGCCTCTACTGCAACTCTTGCTCTTATGTAGCTGGGCATTACTTCCTCGATATAATCGTCATCCTGCTGTTCGAATACTTCCATACAGGGGATAGAGATACATCTTGCTTCTACTCCACGCTCTTTAAGTTCAGCCTGAGCCTTAACGATAAGCTCTACCTCACTACCGCTTGCCATAAGGAGAACGTCGGGCTCACCCTCGCAATCAGAAATGATATAACCACCGCGGAAAGCGTTCTTAGCGGACTGCTCGCCGTACTGGGGAAGATTCTGTCTGGTGAGAACGAGAGCGGTAGGACCGTCAGAGTTAACAGCAGATATCCAAGCAGCCGTGGTCTCGTTACCGTCAGCAGGACGGAATACCTTCATTCCGGGAATGCTTCTGAGACCAATGAGCTGTTCGATAGGCTCGTGAGTAGGTCCGTCCTCTCCAACACCGATACTGTCGTGGGTAAGAACGTAGGTTACGGGAAGTCCCATAAGAGCGGACATTCTCATAGCGTTCTTCATATAATCGCAGAATACGAAGAAGGTAGCGCAGTATACCTTAAGACCGCCGTGAAGAGCCATACCGTTACACATAGCTGCCATAGCGTGCTCACGGATACCAAAGTGAAGGTTAGCGCCCGTTCTGTCTTCTGCGGAGAAATCTCCTCTGCCCTTCATATAGCTCTTATTGGAGGGAGCAAGGTCAGCAGATCCACCGAAGAGGTTGGGAACGTATTTTGCAAGGCGGTTGATCATAGTACCGCTGGTGTTACGGGTAGCGTCGGGCTTTTCCCACTGCCAGAGCTCGTCGATATTAACGAGATCAGGAGTTTTTCCGGAAAGCCAAGCCATGAATTCCTCGTATTTTGCAGGGAAAGCTTCCTTGTAAGCCTTAACGAGCTTCTTCCATTTATTCTCTGCTCTCTTGCCCTTACGAATAGCGGTATCAGCAACAGCCTTAACCTCGTCGGGAACTTCAAAAGGAGGAAGCGTCCAACCCATATCGTCCTTCATCTTCTGGAGATTATCTGCTCCAAGAGGTGCGCCGTGACAGTTGTGGTCACCTGCTAAGGGCGAGCCGTAACCGATGATAGATTTGAGAATAATAAGCGAAGGCTTCTTGGTTTCCTTTTTAGCCTTTTTGATAGCCTTACGGATAGCAACGAGGTCGTTAGCGTCGTCAACGTTTATAACCTGCCAGCCCTGAGCCTCGTGGCGCTTGCCAACGTTCTCACGGAAAGCGATATCGGTATTACCCTCGATAGTGATATCGTTATCATCGTAAAATACGATAAGTTTGCCAAGACCAAGAGTTCCAGCGAGACTTGCAGCCTCAGCCTCGATACCCTCCATCATACAGCCGTCACCGCAAAGAGCGTAGGTGTAGTGATCAACTACGGGGAATCCCTCCTCGTTGAATTTAGCAGCGAGGTAGCTCTCAGCAAGAGCCATACCAACGGCGTTAGCAATACCCTGACCGAGAGGTCCTGTGCTGGTATCTACACCCTTGGTGTGACGATATTCGGGGTGACCGGGAGTAAGCGAGCCGAACTGACGGAAGGAAGCGAGATCGTCCTTGGTGAGTCCGAATCCAAACAAATGCAAAAGTGAGTAAACGAGCATTGAGCCGTGTCCTGCGCTAAGAACAAAACGGTCTCTGTTGAAGAAATCGGGGTTCTTGGGATTGTAAACCATCTGGTTAGCGTAAAGCTCGTAACCGATAGGAGCAGTACCCAAGGGAAGTCCGGGGTGACCGGATTTAGCTTTTTCGATAGCTTCAGCAGAAAGCACACGGATAGCGTCAATGGTAAGTTTTTCAGTAGTGTTCATATAACCCTCCAAATGAATTGTAGATTTGTTATTTACCGCAATAAGTATAGCAAATAAATTTTGCAACTGCAACCTTTTTTTAAAAAAGTAATCAAATTTTGCAAAAACAAATAAAAAACGATTAGATTTTATCAATAATCACAACCAAACTACCTCTTTTTGAGTATCGGAGCGAACAGACGTGGCTTGTAGTCATAAAAATAAAAGCTTGATAAAAAAGAAAAAGCATAGAAGATTCTATGCCTTTTTTATTCTTAATCACGTTTTATTATCGCTCTATATCGTATATATAAGCCCGTACAGCCAGAGCATCATGGGAACGCTGAGCACGGAGATCGCCGTGGAAACGAGCTGTCCTCTTGCCGCTCTCATACTGCCCTCGGTCGTTCCGAATACGTCGTTCATCGTAATTGCCGCCGCCGCTGATGGCATTGCTGATACCACGAAGCACGCGAGACGTAGATTGGAGTCTATGTTTCCAAAGGGAAGCATTACGATCAGCATTACGATAGGGCTGAGAATGAGTCTCATTGCTACCGCTACGTATAGCTTTTTGTCCGTGACTAGCTCACGGGGCTTGCTCTCCGCCAAATACATTCCCATAAGTATCATAGACATGGGTGTTGAGATATTTGCAAGATGCTCTACTCCCTTGAAGAGAATATCAGGTAGTGTCGTTCCCGTGAAAAACAAGGGAAGGGCAACCACGAGAGCAATAGTGGGGGGATTGAGTACGACCTTAGTCAGCTTGATATATCTGCTCTCCCCCGAGAGAAAGTACACGCCTATCGACCAGATCAGGGCGTTGAATACCGCCATATATACGGCTACGTAGAGCACCGCCTCGTTGTTTCCGGGCAGTAGCATCTGCACGAAGGGTATACCCAAAAATCCACAGTTAGAAAAAATGGAAATGAAGCCAAGCGTTCTGTCCTTATTTCCCTCGATCTTGTCCTTGAATCCGCCTGCAAAAACGAATCTTGCAATAACCGCGCAAAGCACTATTGAAAGAAGAGAAAACAGCGCAGACAAGCCAATATTGGGCAAGATCTCCTCGCTGTATTTGTTGATCTGAAAGGAATACAGCGAAAGAGCGGTCTGACCTATGTAGCTGATAACGAGAGAAATGGTCTTTTTTCCGTCGTCCGTTATTTTCTTGAAACGTCTGAGCAGAAATCCGGGCAAGCAAAGTCCAAAAAGCAACGCGCCCGACGCAAGAGCGGTAAGTATCATTATTTGCTGAGCTCCTTAACGTAGCAACGCTTACGTTTGTGCTTGATATGCTCGAAGTTATCCCATTGATTGTTGATCATAACGTTATCAACGAGAGTAGCGTTGGTCTCTGCGTACTTGATACCGCCGTCTATGAGATTCTGCATAAGTCTTTCCATAATAAGAGCGGTAACGCCACGCTTCTGCCATTCGGGAAGAACGGCTATCAAGCATAGCTCTACCTCGTCGTGCTTACTCTTTGATCTGAGTATTCTGAAAGCTCCCGTCGGCAAAAGCTTACCCTTGCTCTTGTTAAGAGCCTTCCAAAAAGCTCCGTACATGAAACCAAAGCCTACGAGGTTACCGTCCTTGTCCTCGATAAGGGAAAGGTATCTTGCCTGCATGATAAGAGAAATGGACGCTACCATATTGTCTCTTACTCTATCGGTAAAGGGTACTGTACCGTGAAGAGCGTCGTAGCAGATATCAAGAAGCTTGAATATTCTCTCTTTCTGCGCGTTGACCATCTTGCTGACCTTGGTATTATTGTCCACGATATCACGAAGACCATATTTTTGTCTAATTAAGGACGCAAACTTGGTGACTTTCTCGGGTACTTTATCGGGAATAGTGATCTTACGCTCTATCCAATCGACCTGTTTGGTATAGCCGAGCGCTTCCACGTGATCCTTGCACCAGGGAGAATTGTAGCTACCGCCGTAGACCTGATACTGATCAAAGCCCTCTACGAGCATACCCTCTCTATCCATATCGCAGTATCCCATAGGACCGTTGATCCTCTCCATTCCGCAGTCTCTTGCGTACTTTTCAGCGACTGCAAAAAGAGCTTTTGATACCTCGATATCGTCGATAACGTCAAATCTTGTGAATCTTGCGCATTTGTCGCCCGTCTTTTTTACGTAAGCGTGGTTTATGATCGCAGAAATTCTACCTACTACCTTGCCGTCACGGTAAGCAAGCCAGAACTTATTGTCCGCAAAATCAGAATAAACGTTCTTTTCGGGATTGATAAGAGCAAGCTCGTCACCGTAAAAGGGAGGACAATAATAGGGATTGCCCTTATAAAGCTCAAGCGGAAAATCGCAGAACTTTTTCATTTCCTTTTTGGTAGTTACCTCTTTTACTTCTATCATAAAAGTTTCTCCTTTATATATACTGTACGGAAAATAGCTCCAAGCCCTTGGCAGGAAGGGTCTTTCCCGACAGCTTTCTACTTTTTTGGTTAATTGCTTCTTCTATATCACGGGGCGCGCGCTTTTTATATCCGACCTCGATAAGCGTGCCTGCGATAATTCTTACCATATTGTACAAAAATCCATTGCCCGTGACCTTGATCGTTATATCCTCTTCACTCTCTATAATATCAAGAGAATATATCGTCCTTACCGTGTCCTTAACGCTCGATCCCCTTGCAAGGAAGCACTTGAAATCGTGCTCGCCGATAATAAATCTCGCGCCCTCTCGCATTAGCTCGATATCGGGCTTGGTGTTTAGTCTGACGCTGAATCTTTCCTTGAGGGGCTGTCTCACGTCGCTCACGTAAAAGTGATAAGCGTAGGTCTTGCTTTTTGCAGAGTATCTTGCGTGGAAGCTCTCGTCCACCTCCTCACAGTCAATGACTGCAACGGTGTCTGGAAGATGAGAATTGACCGCCCTCGGAATATTTTTAGCGGGCGTGGTGGTGTCCGTATCGACGTGACATACCGCCGATCTTGCGTGAACACCGCTATCCGTTCTTCCTGAGCCCGTGACCTTAGCAACTGTAGATATCTTCAAAAAAGCCTCGGTAAGCGTTTCCTGCACGCTCGTGCCGTTCGGTTGCTTTTGCCAACCGCAAAAGTTTGTGCCGTCGTATTGAATAGTTAGCTTAAACCTTTTCATACTCATACCAAAAGAAGAAGAACGGCGTTATCCACGATAACGAATGCAAGCCAGGCAAGATAAAGCCCTGCGCCCACGATATCACGAAAGGATATCTTCATTTTTTTGTATCTCGTTCTCTTGTCGGTGGCGTTGTAGCACCTTGAGTCCATAGCAAGGCTAAGCTCCTCAGCTCGTCTGAACGCACTCACGAAAAGTGGTATCAAAACGGGAAGAAGCGCCCTTGCTCTCTTCAAAAGACCACCGCTCGAAAAATCCGCGCCACGAGAGGACTGCGCCATGATTATCTTGTCCGTTTCTTCCATAAGAATAGGAATGAAGCGGAGTGTAATGCTCATAATGACCGCAACGTCGTGTACGGGGAATTTGATAACCCTCAAAGGACTCATCAGGCTCTCCATACCGTCCGTCAGCTCAACGGGGGTGGTGGTGAAGGTGAGAACGCTCGTTCCCGTCACCAAAAAGCCGAGCCTCAGAGCCATTCTGAAAGCATAATGCACCGCTCCGTCCGTAACGGTGAATATCCACCACGACCAAATAACGGTAGACTCTCCTTGATCTTTATAGAAAAAGAGATTCAAAATCGTGGTGAACAGTATCAAAAACAGCACCGCCTTGACTGATTTCAGTACGGTTTTGAGCGGAATTTTTGCAATAGCTATCGTCATGAGAAGAACTAAGAGCGTAGCAATATAACCGCTGTAGGTCTGAATTACGAATATCGTGACTATATATAGCACGGTCAATAAAAGCTTGACCCTTGCGTCCATTCTATGAACGGGAGAGGAAACGGGATAGTACTGACCAAAGGTAACGTTACTGAGCATCCTTTCGTCCTCCTCTCTCGAGAATAAGCCTTGCAAGCTCGCTCTTTCTGCAAGGAATCTTTCCAAGGTCGATTCCACGAGCTCTTAAGGCTTTTGCAACGCTGACGCTGACGGGAAGCTCCAAGCCTGCCTCATTCACAAGATCCTCTCTCGTGAAAAGCTCCTCAGGGGGAAGATAAGCAAGCAGTCTGCCCTTATGCATCAAAGCGATCCTGTCTGCAAGATCGGCTATCTCGTCCATATTGTGACTGATCATAACGACCGTGGGAGAGCATTCTCTCTTGAGCCTTACAACGAGATCAAGTATCTCCTTTTTTCCGGCAGGGTCTAAGCCAGCCGTCGGCTCGTCAAGAATAAGCATCTCGGGGCGCATAGCGATAACGCCGGCTATTGCCACCCTTCTTTTCTGACCGCCCGAGAGCTCAAAGGGACTCTTGTCCCAAGCGTATTCGTCTATACCAACGAGCCTCAAGCTCTCCATAGCAAGCTCGGTCGCCTCGTCCTCGGATAGTCCCATATTGCGTGGACCGAAAGCAACGTCTTTGATGACGGTCTCGTCAAAGAGCTGATATTCGGGGTACTGAAATACCACGCCTACTTTTTTTCGAACTGATCTGTAGTCAGGTTTTTTACCCGAAAGATCGATACCGCAAACGGTCAGCTCGCCCGATTCAAGGGGTATGAGCCCGTTGAAATGCTGAACGAGAGTGCTCTTACCGCTACCGGTAGAGCCTATTATACCAACGAACTCCCCTTGCTTGACCTCAAGAGACACATTATCAAGCGCCTTGGACTCGTAAGGGGTTTTCTTCATATAGGTAAAGGAAAGATCTTTTATAACGACCGACATATTTCCTCCACCAAGGACTCCTCGTCCATTACCTCGCTAATATCCATACCGCCCTCTCTAAGCATATCTGCAAGAGCCATAACGGGAGGAAGAGCGAGCTTATACTCAAGCAATCTCTCTCTATCCGAAAAAACCTCTGAGGGCGTGCCCGAAAGTCTGATCTTTCCACCGTCCATCACGACTACTCTGTCGGCAAAAACGCATTCCTCCATATAGTGCGTGATATGACAAACCGTGATACCCTCCTTTTT
>JAZQYC010000185.1:0-3757 GCA_045633285.1 Clostridia bacterium
AAATCCGACAGGAAGGGGAACATGACGGCGGCTTTCCGAACCTGAGGGAATAGGGCAGCGGCGACCAGTGCCAGGGCGCCGCCCTGAGAACCGGAACCGCCGCCCCAGGTGGTAACGGGGAGCTTATAGTAATTTGCAATCTTCATAACCTTGGAGGTCTCGGTTGCATCCTTGGGCGCAACGATGTAGTCAGCCTCAGGCATTCTTCTGCCACGGTCAGCCCACATTCTTGAAAGCCAGAAATAATCTACGCTATGCGTAACCTTATCGATCTCACGCACCGAACAGTTCTCTCTGCCTACTGCGTCCTCAAGCTCGGTTAGGATCTGTGTGAATAAAAAATCGTTCATAATAGCTCCTTGAAAATTATTTTTATTTTGTTTTTATTTTGAACAATTTAATTATATCACTTATGAAAATCAATTTCAAGTATTTGGTTTAATTTTTTCATTTTTTTTGTTTGACAAGGCTATTTTCATATGTTATACTCTATTTATGAAAATCATTTTCATTTTTTGAGGGTTTTGTATGGGAAAAATCGTTTTAGATCTCAAAATTCAATACGATAGCTTCAGCAAAGGCGAAAAAAAGATCGCAGACTATATAATGGAGCGCCCGGGAGAGGTTCTTCCAATGTATATTACCGAGCTTGCAGAGCACTCGGGAAGCAGTGAAGCGACTATCGTTCGTTTTTGCAGAAAGCTTGGCTTCGAGGGCTATCAGCAATTCAAGCTCGCTCTTGCAAAATCAGCCGACGTTCGCCCCGTCAGCGAAAATATTACTGCCGACGACGACGCTTACGAGATTTTTTCCAAGGTGTGCGAGGACATATACTGTTCCCTTGAGAAAACCAAGCAGGCAATCAGCCAGCCCGATCTTCAAAGACTATGCGACAAGCTTCTCCTTGCTGAAAAAATAGTTATATTCGGTCTTGGAAACTCTGCCTCCGTTGCTCAGGACGCTTGTCACAAGATGTTCAGATTGGGTCTTAATTCGGTGGCGTACACGGACAACCATATGCAAGCGATCGCCGCCGCCCACACCAACGAGGATTGCGTGGTGATCGGAATATCGCACTCGGGTCATTCAAGGGATATCGTGCAAGCAATGCAAACGGCAAAAGAACACGGCGCAACCACCGTTTCACTGACGAGCGAGGCAAAGTCCCCTCTCGTTAAGGTAAGCGATATAGCCCTATGCACGGTGTCAGACGAAACTAATTATAGAATACTCGGGCTAAGCTCAAGAATAGCTCAGCTTGCAATAATAGATACGATATACTCTTATCTAGTATGTCACCTCGAAAAATCTGAGGAGCGAATAGCCCTCACCGAATCTTCACTCAAACCTAAAAAGATCTGATAAAACGAAAAGGCTTACTTCAAGTAAGCCTTTTAAATTACGATCATTTTTTTATTTCAAAATCTTGTATCTCGCCAACCTTGATCACTCCCGATAACCTATGACCCTTGACGGTTATATTATATTTTTCGTCAGCACCCTCTATGCAGTTCATATTAAGCACGGATACGTAGTACCTGTCTCCTCCGTCTCTTAGCGTATAGGAAACGTTGTCGTTGTCACAGTACTCGTCACCCTCTCTTCCCATTATGCTGAGAACGGTAGAAAGTATCTTAGTATCGTTTTCCGTCTTGATATAATCTCCAAACGCCACGAAATACACCTTACCATTTCCGTAGATGTTCTCGTAAACTACGCCTTTTCCGTTTTCGTCAGAAGCAATAGCCCTCGCGCTGATAATATCTCCGACTGCAAGCTCTATGTCCTCGTCAATAGAAAGATCGTTATTTGCAAAAATAGCTCTGTTTCCTGCCTTTTCAAGACCCTTTACGTCGATTCCGATAAATTCCTTGATTCTATCACTCTCAGGATACGTCATCGGTCTGTCGTTTCTATCGGTGTAGCTTAGCTGAGCGTACGAGATAGTAAGCAGTCCTCCCTCGTAAACGTACGATTTCAGCCTATCAAGCAGTTCGTCCGTCATCGTGTTCCAGCCAAGGAATGCAAGCTGAGAATATTTGGAAAAATCTTTATCTGCGTACACGACGTCTACGTTGCCGTAGGGAGTTCCCGAAAAGAGCTTTTTGTTTGCTCTTGCCTCAAAGGCGTTTTGCATACGGCTTACGGGAAGCCAAGCCTCAGATGCGTTCCACGCTATCTGATAGGCGTTATCCCATTTACCCCAAACGTTCATATCCCAATCAACGTCTTTAAGCTCTGCCATTCTGTCGTTTTGTTTCCAGAATACCGATTCGTTTCTACCGTAAACTATAGCCTTATCCACAACGAGCTTGCCACGCCTCGGGTGAGTAAGAGTATACTCGTAAAAGTCTCTCAGATATCCCCTATTCGTCACGCAGAAATCGCTCTCCCAATCACAACGGTCAAACGCCTTGGTCTTGAATAATCCGTTCTCTGCGTATACGCTTGACGCGCCGTTGAGATATAAATATTGCATTGCAAGCCTGTATTTATTTGATTTTATCTTGTCTACGGGCGTGCCGAAATACCAATCGGGTGGAACATGCGCGCCCCAGGACTTGACCGAGGTCGCTCTGACCGAGCCCGTGAGCAGATTGATATTTGATACAGGCTCGATATTTATTCTATCTATTCCCGAATTACCCTCGTAGCAACAAAGCAGACTTGCCGAGCCAAACGAGCTTCTTCCCTTGTCTCCCGAAAAAAGCTCCTTGGAGCGTCTGAGCACCTGCATATAGGTATTCTTGCTCTCTTCAAAGGATTCAGAGTTAAGTATTTTTGCCGATTCCTCTACGAAATTCTTGCGAAGCATATGTCTTTCTGAAAGAGCGTGATTGAAAAACAAATAGGTCTCGTGTATATGATAACCGAAGAATATATCCTCAGCGTGATCGGTAAGATACGCAAATATTCCACTCGGGTCTGAAAGACCGAATTTCACACCAAAGTCACGCATAAGATCAACGAGCTCCTTAGCCTTTTCCTCGGGTATGATCTCGTAGAAATTTCTACCTCTTTTGGGTCTTAGTTGCAAGAAATTTCCCATTCCCGAGAATAGAAAATTCTCTATGATAAAATAGGTCTCGTCCGTATCGTCCTGTCTGTGATCGTCGCTATCCGTTCCGATCAGAAATTCGTCGATATTCTCAACGCACTCGGGCATATCAAGCTCAATGCTTTCGTCTTTAAAACGTGCCGTGCATTCTATCTTTCCAACGCCCTTAGCTATAAAAGGCAATATGCAATATTCCTTATAATATTTAACGCCTAAAAACTCAGCGTTTGATACTCTCGTTACCCGATCAAAGGATCTTGCGCTATCCTTGATCGCAACGGCGAATCTATCCCCTGCTTTGACGAATCTGCGCTCAGACACCTGACTAAGCTCTTCCATTTCGGGAAAAGATAATACTGCAAGCTCGGATAGATAAAGTCCACCGTCTGCTCGGATAGATATATCGTTTTTCCCCTTTTTCATAACGCCATTTGGCACGGCTACGTAAAACGAGGGCCAACCAAGGTAAACCTGTTCAAATAGCACCTCGCTTTTATCTAAGATCACCTGACCGTTGACGGTGAGCGTAATTGGAACTACGAGATCACGCCACTCGGGCATCTCGGCGTTTATCTTGATAAAAAACCTTCTATCCTCCGATTCAAGCACGAGCTTGCCTTTTACCTCTCTATTGGTAAGGTCTACGCACCTGCGGTTGATCATTGGACCAAAGGCTACCGCAGCCTCGTCAAGCTTACG
>JAZQYC010000186.1:0-5931 GCA_045633285.1 Clostridia bacterium
ACAAAACCGTAATCTCTCTTCTTTTGCCCGTAGCAATTATTTTTATATTTGATCTCAAATATTTTAAAGGAAAGGAAAACTATCTATATAAGCTAGGAGCATCGTTAAGCGTATTTGTCGTTTGCTTTTTGCTCAAGGACGTCTTATTTTCCGGAAATTTCCTCGGATACGAATATTCTGCTGTTGAATCGGCTGGTTTTGGACTTACTTGGATACTATACTATTTGCCGATATTCGCTTTGTTTTTCTACTATAGATTTTACAGAAAGGACGAGACCTTTAAGTGTGATCACGTCACAAACGTGATGTACGTATTTACGTGCTGTGCGCTCTCTTTCTATCTTCTTTCCTACAGTGTCAACGTTCTTGGAAGATTACTGATTTATTTTACCTATCCTTTTATGCTCTTCCCTCAGTACGTCATTTCACACAGCAATGATGAGCGTTCCTTGCGACCGGCTAGCAAAAAAATGAAGATTCTTGAAAAGTCTTTTAAGATATTGCTGATATTGTATTTATTATTCAGAGCTTTCATGTCTATAGAATTCCTCGTATCTGACGATTTGCAAACATACGTCAGCTTTCTTGGATTCAGTATTTAAATAAATAGCTTTTATGTCATACGTTCAATCAGAAAACAAAACTAAATTTAGCATAATCGTACCCGTTTATAACGCAGAGAAATATCTCAGCGATTGCGTGCTGTCTATTATCGGGCAGACTTATAAAAACTTCGAGCTTATTCTCGTTGACGACGGCTCGCCTGATTCGTCTCCATTGATTTGTGATGAGTTTGCAAATAAGGACGATAGAATCAGAGTCGTTCATAAAAAAAACGGCGGACAAACAAGCGCAAGAGAGGCTGGTCTTGATATAGCCGTTGGTGATTACGTCGTTTTCGTAGATAGCGACGATTGGATAGATGAGAGATATCTTGAAATTTTTGAAGAAGCGATATCTAAGGAGAATTATCCCGACGTATTATGCTGTGGATATTATAGGTATACTGATGGAGAGTTAGCTCCTGTTAAGCTATTTGATAAGTATCGCTATTATACAAGAGAAGATATCGTTAAAGACGTTTTTCCAAGTCTTATTCAAGCAAATAACGCTTCGTATTTTACCCCATGCGTATGGGCAAAAGCATTTCGCAGAGAAATCATCAGCGGAGAACACTTCAGAGTGGATAGATCGCTGAGAATAGGTGAGGATAGCTGTGCGGTCATAGCAACGATATATAGGTCTCAGTCCATAGTTACTATCTCAGAGCTTCTTTATTATTATAGAATAAATCATGGCTCGGTCACCAATAACAAAAAGTCCTTTGATTGGTATGGACCTCGCAAGATATACGATCATATAACGAAATACGTGGACGTTAACGAATACGATTTCAAGGAGCAACTATATAGAAAGGTCGTGCACGAGCTGTTTACCGTAGTGGTATCAAGGTTTTATCAGGATAAGCCTAAGCGTGAGATTAAAAAGGAAATTTTATCCATGATAAACGAGATAGAGCCGTATGACGAATGTATTCAAAAATGCAAGTTCGGTGGATCTCTGCGAGCAAAGGTTATGGAGATCGCGTTAAAGAAGAGATTACTCTCAATAATATCCTTATTTGCGAAAATTAAGTAGGTGTGGTATGAAAATTATAACGTGTGCAAGCTATTTTGGAAGTGGCTCGAGTGCCCTTACCGATCTCGTTGCTGAATACGATAGCGTTAAGGATCTCACAGATTATGAATTCAGATTCTTACACGACATAGACGGTGTATCAGATCTTGAATTTCATCTAGTTGAGTGTCATAACAGACATAACGCTGGTCACGCATTAAAGAGGTTTAAAAAGCTTTCAAAATTCAATGCTGGCAAGTGGTTTAATAGCAGATTTGAGCCCTTTTTTGATAATAAGTACATGAAATTAACTAACGAGTATATAGACGAATTGGTTGATTTTCAGTATAAGGGCTGGTGGTTTTACGATATTTTTGACAAAGGTCCATATCGTTATTATTTTTATTCGTTTATGGATAAGATCCTTAAAAAAATCACCTTTGGAAAGCGCGGTATATTAAGAAAGGAATATACGCTTTGCGCGCACCCAAGTGAGGAAAAATTCCTTGAAGCAACGAAAAAATATACCTCGGCTCTTATGCGCGCTGCTAACAAGGAAAACAAGCCTTATCTTGAGATAGATCAGCTCGTTCCATCACAAAATATTAACCGTGTTCTGAGATACTTTGAGGACGACGTGTACGTGTTCGTCGTAGATCGTGATCCCCGAGACGTATACGCCTTGGCTAAGTACGTGTGGGGCTACGATATCTGTCCGACGGGTACGGTAGAGGAGTTCTGCGATTGGTTTTTATATAATCGTAAGAGTGGAAAAAAAGAAGTCCTTGATGAAAAAAAGGTGATAAAGATAAGATTTGAGGACTTGATATACAAGTACGACGAAACAAAGGCAAGGATAGAGGAATTCGTTGGCTTGACGGGAGCAGAGCATACGGCTCAGTTTGCAAAATTTAACCCGAAACGCTCCGTTCATAATACAAAGATTTGGACGAAATATTGCTCAGAGGGCGATATAAAAGTGATAGAGGAGAGATTGAGCGAATATCTGTATCCCTTTGACGAGGTCGAAAAGGCTGAAATTAAAGGTATAGACGTTAATGAAACGACTGCGTTTTAGTAAAAAACCGTGTTAATACACGGTTTTTTAATTTTTATCAGCTATCAAGTTTTTGTGTTCGTTTGGTTTGATGCAGATCGTTTTGAAATCGGTGTAGACGACGAGTCCTGCGCGCTTTAAGGGGGAGCGTCTGACGTTTTTGAGGATGGTGTAATCAACGTCTACCTTGTCTGCGCCTTTTGCCTCTGAGTGGAAGCCTGCAAGCTCAGCGCCAAAGGTTAAAAGCTCGGGCGAGGGATCGCTTGACTTGATCAGAACGTGAGAACCGTGATAGCCCTTTACGTGAAGCCAGATTTCGTTTTTCTTTCCTATTTCAAAGGTGATCATATCGTTTTGGAGATTGTTTCTTCCAACCAAAATTTCAACGTCGTTAAATAAATATTTAGTAGGTAAGCCCGTTTTTTGAGGCTTTGCTTTTTTGCCTTTATTCTCTGTGATAAGTCCAAAGGAGAGCAGATTTTGCTCAACGTCACGAAGATCGGACTCGTATTTGCAAGCTGATATATCGAAGAGCAAACCCTTGAGATAATCAAGTGTCTCTCTATTTTCGGCAACCATTTTTACTACCGTATCTTTTGTTCTTTTGAGCTTGGTGTATCTTTTGAAAAAGTCCTGCGCGTTGTGCGAGGGAGATTTGGTAGGATCGAGGACGATTTTGATATCTGCGTTGTTTTCGTCGTAAAAGTTAGGAAAAGTAACGCTATCTGCGCCTTTTGGAATGCGGTATAGGTTTGCTGTGAGTATTTCACCCTTGATCTTTAGATCCTCAGCCTTTTCGCAGTCCTTGAGCTTATTAAGATTGGCTGAAAGCTTCTTTTCCGTTCTTGAAACGGCGTGTTTTATAAGAGAAAGGAAGCGCTTTGATTTTGCTTTAATCCTTGATGATCTGTCCTGTTCACTTATGCACAGATCAATGGCGTTAGAGAGAGATCCTGCTTCGAGTACGGGCTTATTTACGCTCTTATAAGGGCGCGAATAAAAGTCTATGGGTGAGCCGTTTTCATCAGTCGTGGCGCATGGCGTGGGATTAGTAATAAATTCGTTTACCAAATTTAAAAAATCGTCGGCAAAGCTTATTGAGCCTTCGGTCAATAAAAGAAGCTCCTCAAGTGTTTCTTTTGCAAAGCCAGAGCAATTTTTCATGATCTCGTCAAAGCTTGCTCCCGTGGAGGACAGAACGTGACGAGCTCGCTCGGTGTCAAGCACGGAGATCTTGGTCTGCTCGGCAGGTGAATAAGTGAGAGAGGGCAGGAGCTTGCGAGTATGACTCATATCAAGAGGTACTCTGCGCAATACGTCCATGATCTTACCCGTCTCGTTAGTCAAAATGAGGTTGCTGTATCTTCCCATCAACTCCATATAGAGATAAAAGACGGTATCGTCAGCCATCTCGTTTTTACCGTTAATTTTGAAACAAATATTTCTATCGTAGCCAAAAAGCTTAACGCTTTCTATACGAGCAGAGGTCAGATGCTTGCGAAGTAACATGCAAAAGCCCGGAGCGTTTATGGGATTTTCCTTTTTGAGAGTGGTGAAATGAAGCCTTGGAAGATTAGGACAAGCAGAAAAAACGAGTGTTTTGTTTCCCGTTGCGGTGTATACGGAAAAAGTAACCTCGTCCTCTTCAGGTTGATAAATTTTGTCGATTCTTGCTCCCTTTAGAGCGTTGTTCAGCTCGTTTGCAAGGCAAGCAAGAGTAATAACGTCCGACGGCATAAGCACCTCACTTATGGCATTATACAACTTTTACGATTAACTTGCAATCATTTAAAGAAAATTAATCACTTTGTGGTCATAAACGTTTGATTTAAATAATTATTTATGTTAATATATTAGACGATTAATTTTGTAATATACGATCGGAGGACTTTATAATGACGTATACTGTTGAAAAACAAGAGAAAAGCTTAGTGAAATTCGTATTCACGCTTGACAAGGAAGATTGGGAAAAAGCAATCAATTCCGCTTACCAAAAAGACAAAGCTAAGATCCAGATTCCCGGATTCAGAAAGGGCAAAGCTCCCAGAAGCTTCATCGAAAAGCTTTATGGAAAGAGCATTTTCTTTGAGACCGCAATCAACGATTGTATTCCCGGATACTACGGTCAGGCTCTCAGCGAGCACACCGAACTTGAGCCCGTTTCCAATCCCGAGTTTGATATAGAGGATATTTCTGACGACGGAGCAAAGATTATCGTTTACGTTACCGTTAAACCCGAGGTTAAGCTTGGCGACTACAAGGGACTTACCGTTGATAAGACCGTATACCCCGTAGAGGCTGACGCTGTTGAGGCAGAGCTTAAGAGAGCTCAGGAGCGCGCAGGAAGACTTGCTGACGTCACAGACCGTAGCGCAGAGAATGGTGACACGGTTATCATCGACTACAGCGGAAGCGTTGACGGAGTTAAGTTCAACGGCGGTACTGCAGAGAAGCAGAGCTTAGAGCTTGGTTCGGGAATGTTTATCCCCGGATTTGAAGAGCAGGTAGTAGGCATGAATATCGGAGATGAAAAGGACATCAACGTCAAATTCCCCGAGAACTACGGCTCGGCTGAGCTTGCAGGCAAGGACGCAGTATTTGCTATCAAGCTTCACGAGATCAAGAAGAAAGAGCTTCCCGCTCTTGACGATGAGTTTGCAAAGGACGTAAGCGAATTCGATACTCTTGCTGAATATAAGGCTGATATTGAGAAAAAGCTCAAGGAAGCAAACGACAAGCGCGCTCAGGCTGAGGCTGAGAACGCTCTTATCGAGAAAATTGCAGACGCAAGCGAGGTAGAAGTTCCCGAAGTTATGGTAGAGCGTCAGATCGACGATCAGATCCAGCAGTTTGAGTACAGACTTATGTATCAGGGAATGAACCTTGATAAGTACCTTGAGATGATCAAGCTCACCAGAGAGGATCTCCGCAAGGAATACAAAGAGACTGCTGAGCGCAACGTTAAGGCTAGACTCGTTCTCGAGGCAATAATCACCGCAGAGAAGCTCGAGGTTCTCCCCGAGGACATCGACGCTAAGCTTGCTGACTTTGCAAAGTCTGCCGGCAAGGATCTTGAGGAATATAAAAAGACCGTATCCGAGCGTCAGCTTGAC
Source organism: Clostridia bacterium (assembly GCA_045633285.1). GTDB lineage: Bacteria > Bacillota > Clostridia > Christensenellales > RUG350 > RGIG2224. The sequence continues at coordinate 5,788 of JAZQYC010000186.1, forward strand.
TACATCGCAAACGATCTTATCTACGGCAAGCTTACTGCATTCTTGAATGCAAACAACACCTACGTAGAGAAAAAGGCAGAGCAAGATAAGCCCGAAGCTAAAGCTCCTGCAAAAAAGGCAACTTCAACCAAGTCGAGCACGACA
>JAZQYC010000187.1:0-5284 GCA_045633285.1 Clostridia bacterium
CGAAAAGAAGAATATTCCCACCAGAGTTCAGACTGCGCTTACTATAACTAGAGTTGCAGAGCCCTATATTCTTCGCAAGGCTATGCGTCATCTTGAGAAAAAGAGAATCGTTATCTTTGCTTGCGGAACGGGTAATCCCTATTTTTCTACCGACACCGCAGCAGCGCTCAGAGCAGCTGAGATCGGAGCAGAGGCTATTCTTCTTGCAAAGAACGTTGACGGTATCTACGACAGCGATCCCAAGAAGAATCCTAACGCAGTCAAATTCGATCATATCAGCTATATGAACGTTATCGAAAAGGGTCTGTCTGCTATGGATACTACGGCGATCACCCTTTGCATGGAAAACAATATTCCCATCGTTGCTTTTGGTCTTAATGAGGAAAACAGCATTTTGAGAGCATCGCAGGGCGAAAAAATAGGAACTCTTATCAATTAGTTGAAATATTTAATTATATTTGTTATAATAATTAAAAGACTTAAAGAGGTGCAATTATGGATATAAACAGTATTGAAATGTTGGAAGTATTCGACAATTACGAGACCAAATGTGCAAAAACTATCAATAACATCAAAAACGAGCTTCTTTCAATCAGAGCAGGAAGGGCAAATCCTCATATTCTTGACAAGGTTCTCGTTGATTATTACGGAACTCCGACTCCTATCAATCAGATGGGTAACGTTACGGTAAGTGAAGCGCGTGTTCTCGTTGTCAACGTTTGGGACGCAAGCGCTTTAAAAGAGGTAGAAAAGGCAATAATCAATGCAAACGTTGGAGTTACTCCTAATAACGACGGTAAGGTATTGAGACTCGTATTCCCCGAACTTACCGAGGAGCGTCGTGTACAGATCGCAAAGGATATCCGCAAGATGTGTGAAGATGCAAGAGTAGCGATTAGATCACACAGACGTGATGCAAACGATTCTATCAAAAAATTCAAGAAAGATAGCGTAATCACCGAGGACGACGCAGCAAAATACGAAAAAGAGGTCGACAAGATTCTTAATACCAATATTGAGACGATCGACAAGCTCATGAAAGATAAAGAACAGGAAGTAATGAGCGTATAACAGTTAGTCGTGATCAAAGCACGGCTCTTTGCCGTGCTTTTAATTTTTAATTGAGCTATGAAGAAAAATATCAAAATTCCAAGACATATAGGCTTCATTCTTGACGGTAACGGAAGATGGGCAACCAAGCGTATGCTTCCAAGAGTATACGGACACAAGAGAGGGACGGTCGCCTTGAAAAGAGTGCTTAACGCCTGCATAAAGTACGGCGTAGAGGCTGTTTCTCTTTACGCATTTTCATCCGAGAATTGGAAGAGACCTCAAAATGAAAAAGAGGCACTATTTTCGATGATCAAGCAATTCGTTCGTGACGATATGGCTAATACTCTTGCAAAACCTGTCAAAATAACCGTTATGGGTGATATCGAGGCTTTGCCTGAGGACGTTTGTGCATCTATCAAAGAAGCTATTGAAAAAACCAAAAACAACGATGGAATGGTCGTTAATATCGGTCTTAATTACGGAGCAAGAGCAGAGATAGTCAGCGCCGTCAATAGAGCGATAAGTAAGGGTGTTACGGAGTTTACCGAGGATATTTTGGATTCAAATCTTGATACGGCTCATTTGCCTCCGCTTGATCTTATCGTTAGAACGAGCGGAGAGATCAGGCTTAGCAATTTTATGCTATGGCAGGCTGCATATTCGGAAATGATCTTCCTTGATAAGCTTTGGCCGGATATGAAGAAGTCAGACGTTGAAATGATACTAGAGGAGTTTTCGGGAAGAAACAGAAAATTCGGAGGAATTACCAATGATTAAGAGAGCAATTACAGCAAGTGTTCTGATTGCTTGCATGGTTGGAATATTTTTTCTGAGAGAGGTAAGCGTGCTGTTTTTTGACGCTCTCCTGACGCTCGTTATGGTGGCAGGAATGCTTGAAGTAGCAGGAGCTTTCAAAAAAATCGGCAAAAATGTTCGCGCGATATATCTTATCGTATACGCAACGCTTTTTCTTGTAGGATTCTATCTTATGGGCGCGAGCGGTGTATTGTATGCACTTATCTTGTCCGCAGTAGTTTTATTGACGGGATTTACCTTTTCTAAGGATTTTTCGCTTGCAGATTTAGGCGCAACGGCGTTTACTATGCTTTATCCGTCTGTATTTTTGTATCTTGCTTTTGAGATAAATCACCTTGCAAACGGACTTTTGATTATTCTTCTAGTGCTTTTGATTGCGGTGTTTACCGATACCTTTGCGTATTTCGTAGGAAGCCTTTTAAAAGGCAAAAAGCTCTGTCCGACTATCAGTCCCAAAAAGACTGTATCAGGTGCTATCGGAGGACTTATAGGTGGTATGATCGGAGCAATAATCATATATTTGCTCTTTGAGGTTTGGAACGTTTTTGGAGTAAGCGGAAATACGCTTGACGTAGGTGAGCTTGCATTTCTCGTATATTGTGCGCTTGGATTGATTGGCGCGGTAGCTGACGAGATAGGTGATCTCGTTGCAAGTCAGATCAAGAGAAAATCGGGGATAAAGGACTTTGGTAATATCTTCCCCGGACACGGTGGAATAATGGATAGAATTGACGGAATTTCATTCGTTCTTGCAATAATTCCGCTTTGTATTATGTTTATTTAATTGATAATGAAAAGAATAACGATAATTGGCTCGACGGGTTCTATCGGAAGACAGACCCTCGATATAGTATCAAAAAACCCTGATAAATTTAAGGTAAAAGGACTCGTAGCTCATTCGGACTGCGAGCTTTTGTCAAAGCAAGCGGTGGAGTATGGAGCAGAGATCGTGGCTTTGACCGATCCCGTTGCGTCAGCCAAGCTTAAAGAGAAGAATTTGGGTATCGAAATGCTTGATCCTCGAACAGCTCTTACTGACGTTGTGACCTCGGACGTTGACGTCGTTGTCGTAGCTTGTAGTGGTATCAACGGACTTTTGCCTACGCTGAAGGCGCTTTCTCTTGGCGTAGACGTTGCTCTTGCAAACAAGGAGACATTGGTCGTTGGAGGAGAGCTCGTTCGTGATGCTCTTAGCAAGAGCAAGGCGAAGCTTTTTCCCGTAGACAGCGAGCATTCTGCTATTTGGCAGAGCATAAATACAAATAATCACTCGGATATTTCGAGAATTATAATTACGGCAAGCGGTGGCGCTTTTCGTAATCTGTCAATCGAAGAGCTTAGCTCTGTTGGTGCAAAAGAGGCGCTTATGCACCCAAATTGGAATATGGGTAAAAAAATTACGGTCGATTGCGCTACCCTTATGAATAAGGGACTTGAGATCATAGAGGGCGCTTTTTTGTTTGATATTCACCCCTCGAAAATCGTTCCCGTAGTTCACCCTCAAAGTATAATTCATTCAATGGTTGAATATAATGATGGTGCGATCATGGCTCAGCTTGGCTCACCGTCAATGCTTGTTCCGATCTCGTACGCTCTTAGCTATCCCGATAGACTCAAGACGGGAGTTGAGAGAGTGGATTTTGTGAAGCTTGGAAGGCTTGAGTTTTCAGAGCCTGACAGAAAACGTTTTCCCTGCTTAAAAATAGCAGAAGATACTGCAGACAAAAATGCGATTATTCGTACGGTTATGAACGCATCAAACGACGTAGCGGTCGATCTGTTTCTTCAAGATAGAATTAAGTTTATGCAGATACCACAGATCATTCAGGATCAGCTTGAATCCTTTTCGGAAAGCTTTGGTTATAGCATTGACGATATTTTGCAGTGCGATAGATTTATTCGCGAAAAAACTTTAAAAGCCGTTCAGAGGTAAAATGGGATTTTTTGAAATTGTAGGCGGAATATTACTTGCTATCCTTGCTCTTATGTTTATGGTAGTGGTCCATGAGTCCGGACACTATCTCGTGGGTAAGCTTTTTGGATTTAAGATCAACGAATTTGCAATTGGCTTCGGTAAGGCGATCTTTAAGAAAAAAATGAAAAGCGGTGAGGATTTCTCTATAAGAATTATCCCTTTTGGCGGTTATTGCGCGTTTGAGGGAGAGGACGAGGACGATTCCGACCCAAGAGCATTTAATAATCAAAAGGCTTGGAAAAGATTGCTCGTGCTCGTAGCTGGAGCAACCTTTAATCTTATATCCGCTATAATCATTATATCTCTTACCTTTACCTTTCACGGTGATATTCTTCCCGTTACGTCTGTAAACGAGGATTACGTCAGCGAGAATAGCGCTTTTTCCGATATGGATATTATAATGAGCATAGACGGAGAGAATTTTTCCTTTTTTAACGGAGAGTTATCTCATACCTACGCGGACGGTGAGCACACGGCAGTCGTCAGACGTGTTGGAGAAAACGGCACGAGATACGAAACGACTGTTATCTTTCGTGGAGAGGAATACGGGTTTATAGACAGCTCGAGCTTGGATCTTTACGCATACTATCTGCATTCAAGAGGAGAGACTGCTCCGGGATACGAGGAGTTTGAATTCGGTGATGCGTTTGAGAGCTATACTGAGGCTGATCTTGAGCAGAATTATCTTGCGGTCAAGGGTATGATCGACAAGGGTAATTGCGTTCAATACAAGTTTTATAGGGTTACTTTTCCATTTTTTGACGCAGTCGGCAGAGGATTCGTGTCTACGTTCAGAATAGTAGCGCTCGTATTTTCGACATTTATAGGACTATTTACGGGTGGAACGCCTCTATCGGACGTTGGCGGTCCGATCACCATGATATCAATGCTTGGTGAGACTGCAACGGTCAATCCTGCTTCGCTCGTGTATTTTATCTGTCTAATTTCGGCTAACCTTGCCGTATTTAATTTGCTTCCTATTCCATCTCTTGATGGATCGAGAATGGTTTTTGTGACGATAGAGTGGATAAGAGGGAAGCCCGTCAGCAGAAACGTTGAAGGACTCGTGCATTTCGTGGGATTGATAATTTTGTTTGGATTTGCTATAATGGTAGACGTATTGAGGTTGTTAAGATGACGAAAAAGATAAAGGTAGCCGATCTATATATCGGCGGTGGAGAAAAAATAACGATACAGTCTATGACTAATACTCCGACTGACGACGTAGAAAAAACCGTTGCTCAGATAAAAAGACTTGAATTAGCAGGCTGTGATATCGTTCGTGTAACCGTAAATACGGAAAAGGCAGGTAACGCCGTCAGAGATATCGTTGATATGACGAGCGTTCCTATCGTTGCTGACGTTCATTTTGATTATAAGCTCGGCATAAAGGCTATTGAAAACGGCGTACATAAGCTTCGCTTTAATCCAGGAAATATC
>JAZQYC010000188.1:0-2207 GCA_045633285.1 Clostridia bacterium
TTGCATTATTGGAAATATTTATCAGCCTGATAACGTTGCCGTGGGCATAATCGGTGGAATTTGTCTGTTTTTCGGCGTGTTAATGAGAGCAATCAATCTGCGCGATGGCGAGAACGGTTTCTGCATTATTTTTATCTTGGTTGCGTGCATTTGTATTATCATTTTGATCAGCTTTATGCTTATGATAAGATTCGTCAGATACGCATGGGTTAACCACGTTCCCGACGTTAAAAAGGAAAAGGAAGAGGAAGACGAAAAATATACTGCTCTTCGAGGCAAAGAGGGGATTTCTCTCACTACGCTGAGACCTGGAGGACGGGCTGAGATTTGCTCCGCTGAGTACGAGGTTTACGCAGAGGGATTCTTTATAAATATAGGAGAGAGAATCAAGGTCACTAAGGTTGAGGGCGGTCACGTTTACGTCAAAAAAATTTGATAGAAAAATTATCTATTTTTATTGACATTTGATACTTATGGTGTATAATTTAGACAGGAGCTTAGTATAAGCTCCTTTTTATTAAGCTTTGGTATGAACGGTGCATTATGAAAAAAGATGAAAGCCTAAGTTACGCTAAGCAAAATTATATTCCCGACTATGACGAGCTGTTCTCATCTAGTGAGGTCAAAAAGTCACGTAAGCCTGGCATGCTACGAAGGCTCATGCGGGCAAATTCAAAATCTTCTATTATTTGTATTTTCACCTTTATTTTAATGAATCTCCCTGCGTGGGTGATGCCTCTTATAACGGCGGCTATTATCGACCTTGCTGTATATCCAATCACCGATCAGACGATTAATCAGCTTATACTTTACGTTGTTTTGCTCGTAGCTCTTTATGCAAGCAATATACCTGCGTGTATATTAAATAACGGCTTGAGAGATCGAATGGTCAGACGAACGAGTGCAGGACTCAAACGCACCGTTATCAGACGACTTCAAAAGCTCTCGATCACATATTACAAGGAGCTTGAAAGCGGAAAGATACAAGCAAAATTTTTGAAGGATATGGATTCGATAGAGTCCTTGAATATGAGTTTATATTCCTCAATTATGCCTTGTATCGTTGGTTTTTTGGTTGCGGTATGCATTTCTGCCGTTCGTAGCGGAATAGTTACTCTGTTTTTCCTGATAGCTGTTCCTGCAAAGGTAGCAGTCACCTTTATTTTCCGAAAAAATATACGCAAAAATGCTCGTGAATACCGTATGGTCAATGAGAATATGTCTGCAAAAGTTACGACTATGCTTGAAATGATGCCCGTAACTAAGGCTCACGGACTTGAGGACGAGGAGATGGTGAGCTTAAACAGTACTCTTTCCGAGCTTTACGGTAAGGGTATGAAGATAAGCAGAACGAATAATCTGTTTGGATCTACGCTTTGGGTAACGGCAGGACTTTTTTCGGCTGTCTGCTTGGTTTTTTGCGTTATTTTGTGTATGCAGGGAATGATTACGGTAGGAGACGTCGTTTTGTATCAATCCCTATATTCAAGTATCAGCAACAACGTCAGCGGAGTTATCAACAGTATGCCCGTTATTACGACTGGACTTGATGCTATGAGCTCTATATCGGATATAATGTTCTCTGACGAGATAGAGGACGATTCAGACAAAAAGAATATCGGCGAGGTAAAAGGAAATATCACCTTTGAAAACGTTTCCTACAAGTACCCCGATGCAAGCGATTATTCTGTAAAAAATCTTGATCTTAAGGTCAAGCAGGGTGAATGTATCGCATTCGTTGGCGCATCAGGCTCGGGAAAAACTACGGTAATGAATATGATAATTGGCTTTTTGAAGCCCGTAGACGGAACGCTAAGTGTAGACGGAAATTCGATAGACGATATTCAAATGAAGCCTTACAGGCAAAATATTGCCGTCGTTCCGCAAAACAGTATATTATTTTCGGGTACGATAAAGGAAAATATTACCTATGGCATAGACGATTATAGTAATGACGAACTTGAAATAGTAATAAAAATGGCAAACATTGAGGAGTTTTTGCAAGACCTGCCAAACGGTATTGATACCAGAATAGGTGAGCACGGAGGCAAGCTCTCAGGCGGGCAAAAGCAGAGAATAACTATAGCTCGAGCTCTTATTCGTGATCCTAAGATACTTATACTTGACGAGGCAACTTCCGCGCTTGACAATATCTCGGAATATCACGTTCAAAAGGCGATCTCGTCGCTCATTAAGGGTAGAACTAC
>JAZQYC010000189.1:0-2639 GCA_045633285.1 Clostridia bacterium
TATTCTCGAGAGAGAATTACCGCCAACTATGATAAGAAAGATAAAAGTTGCAATGGGTTTAAAATCAAATAGCTGGAAGAATTTAGTAAAACTTAAGAAATAAGAAAAGAAAAATGCACCTCTTACCTAACGAAGAGGTGCATTTAAAATATAGTAGTAATTATTCTATCTCGGGAATTCCTCTGAAGCCCTTTTCAAGATCCTCGTCTGAGGGAATATAGTCGGTGAGCGTGCCGTCGTTGTGCTGTGCGTAGCCCGGCATATCGAAGTATCCCGTTCCGGTGAGACCGAAGACTATGGTCTTTTGCTCTCCGCTTTCCTTGCAACGCTTAGCCTCGTCGATAGCTACCTTGATAGCGTGTGAGGACTCTGGAGCAGGGAGTATGCCCTCGGTTTTTGCAAAGAACTCCGCTGCGTCGAATATCTCGGTCTGCTTAGCCGTACGCCCTTCCATAAGACCCTCAGCGTATAGCTCGGAGAGCGTTGAGGTCATTCCGTGATATCTCAGACCGCCTGCATGGCTCGAAGAGGGCATAAAGCCTGCGCCAAGCGTGTACATCTTGGCAAGAGGACAAACCTTGCCGGTGTCACAGTAGTCGTATACGTATTTTCCACGGGTAAGGGTCGGACACGAGGTAGGCTCGACTGCTATGAAATGATAATTTGCTTTTCCCTCGAGCTGTTCTGCCATAAAGGGAGTGATAAGTCCGCCGAGGTTTGATCCCCCTCCTGCGCAGCCTATTATAATATCGGGCTTGATGCCGTATTTGTCAAGAGCGGTCTTGGTTTCAAGTCCTATTACGGACTGATGAAGAAGAACCTGATTGAGCACGCTACCAAGCACGTAACGATATCCCTCGGTCTTGGTTGCAGTCTCTACCGCCTCGGATATGGCGCAACCGAGAGAGCCCGTAGTTCCGGGGAACTCTGCGTTGATCTTCTTTCCGATCTCGGTGGTCATAGAGGGAGAGGGGGTAACGTTTGCTCCGTACGTTCTCATGACCTCTTTTCTGAAAGGCTTAAGCTCGTACGAGCCCTTGACCATGAAGACCTTGCAGTCTAAGCCAAAGTAAGCGCACGCCATCGAAAGAGCCGTGCCCCATTGACCTGCGCCCGTCTCGGTGGTAACGCCCTTGAGACCCTGCTGTTTTGCGTAATACGCCTGAGCGATAGCCGAATTCAGCTTATGCGAGCCCGAGGTGTTGTTTCCCTCGAATTTGTAGTAGATATGAGCAGGGGTGTCGAGCGCCTTCTCTAAGCAATAAGCGCGGATAAGAGGAGATGGACGGAACATTTTATAAAAGTTTCGTATATCCTCAGGTATTTCAATATAAGGTGAGACGTCGTCAAGTTCCTGACGAGCAAGCTCACGGCAAAAGACCTCGGAAAGCTCGTCCTCCGTTATAGGCTTTTTGGTAACGGGGGAGAGAAGAGGCGCAGGCTTTTTCTTCATAAAAGCCCTCAGATTCATCCATGCCTTGGGCATTTCGGATTCTTCAAGATAAATTTTGTAAGGTATTTCTTTATTCATAAAAAACCTCCTATTGTTTTCAAATAAAAAAACCCAAATAGCAAAACGCTACTTGGGACGATAATTTACCGTGGTGCCACCCAATTTCGATCAGAGACCCTTAATCGCACGAAAATATGCGCTCTGCTTTTTACGGGGCAGTACCCGTCGGTTGCTACTTGCCTAAGCTTTCGTCCGCCCTCCTGAGTCCATTCCTTTTCCTTTTACGTGTCGCTTTCCACCGTCTGCGACTCTCTGTAACGATATTGAAAAAGTACTCTTCTCAATCATTGGTTTATGGCTATAAAATAACACTAAAAATACTATTCGTCAAGCAAATCACGCAAAAAATTATTTTCCGCTCGGCTTTTCGACGAATTTTTTGTATCCCTCTCCGTATTGAACGGCTCTTGATACCCTTGCAAGGGTAGCAGAGGATATATTCAGCTCCTCGGATATCTGGTTGTAGCTTTTGCCCTCGAACAAAAGCTCTGCCGCTCTTATGCGCTGAGCCATCTGCTCGATCTCCTTGTCCGTGCAAAGGTCTGCAAGAAACGCCTTGCAGTCCTCCTCCGTTTTGAGAGAAAGAAGAGCCTTGTACAGCTTGCTTTTCATAAGCTTAACGTTTTCGCTCATCAGATCTCCTCCTTGGACTTGGTGAGGAAGGATGCCGTTTTGGGATTTTTGGGAGACTCGAATATCTCCTTTGCCGTGCCGATCTCCTCGATCTTTCCGTCGGACATAAAGATTACCTTGTCCGAAACGTTCTTTGCAAAGTCCATTTCGTGGGTAACTATTATCATAGTACGATCCTTGGATTTAAGGCTCTTGATTACCTTCAATACCTCGCCCGTAAGCTCGGGATCGAGAGCCGAGGTCGGCTCGTCGAAGCAAAGAACGTCGGGAGAAAGGGCAAGCGCCCTTGCAATAGCCACACGTTGCTGTTGACCGCCCGAAAGCTCGCAGGGGTAGTTATTAAGCTTATCGGCAAGACCTACGTCCGAAAGAAGCTTGGTTGCAAGCTCTGCGTTTTCCTTTTCGATCTCGGACTTATTTATCTTGCGCTTTTCTTTTTTTGCCTTAGCTATCTTTTGAAGATCAAGAGCAAGGCTTACGTTTTTCAAAGCGG
>JAZQYC010000190.1:0-1728 GCA_045633285.1 Clostridia bacterium
TTTCCTTTTCTTCCTCACTTTTCTGAATTTCTACAGGATTTTTATCAAAATCGGGTCTGCATTTTTCTTTTATCCAGCCAAGTGCCTTCTCATATTCCCTTTGGTCGAATATACCGTTACTCATTCTGCGGATTATCCCAACCTCGTCCACAGATTCAACCCTCATTCCGAAATATTCCTCTATCAGCTCAGGACTTATCACAGAGCCGGCTATCCCCATACAGATCGAGCCTATCTGCAGATAGGACTTTCCTCTCATTGTACAGACAGCTACCGCACATCTTGCAAAGCGCAAGATCTTTTCTCTGACGTCCTCGGGCACGCTTTCATCATCAGCGTCCTGTACGTCCCTTCCGTATATACCAAACGCAGGTAATCCCTTTTGTGCATGACATGCAAGAGCTGCAGCCAGATAAACAGCACCCGGCCTTTCCGTTCCGTTGAATCCCCATACAGCCTTTATCGTCATAGGATCACAATCCATTGTTTCCGTACCGTAACACCAGCAGGGTGTAACCGTTATCGTGATATCCACACCCTCCCTTCTGAATTTATCTGCGCATCTTGCAGATTCTGCCACTCTGCCGATTGTTGTGTCCGCCAAAACGACCTTAACCGCTTCACCGTTAGAATACCTTACGTTCTCCTTTATCAGCTCTGCACACCTTTTTGCCATATTCATTGTTTGCTCTTCGAGTGACTCTCTTACCTTCAAATATCCCCGTCTTGCATCTATCACAGGTCTTATTCCTATGACGGGATAGCTGTCTACGTATCTGCTCTCTCTCATTGTTATTCCTCCTGATTGAGTATAATATAATTATATACTTGATAAAAGCTTATTACTTGTGTTATTATATAAAAAAGTATAATTATTTTCACATTGGAGAGATTATGGCTATCATTGAAACAAGAAGGCACGGGACAGAGGATTTTCCCTTTGCTCTATACAATACGGACTGCAATCACCCTCGCTATGAAATGGTGCTGCATTATCATTCTAATATTGAAATCATCAGAGTTCAAGAGGGCTCTCTTCATTTAACTCTTGATAATAAAAGCTTTGATGCAGTTAAGGGGGATATATTTTTTGTAAACAGTCAAACGCTCCACGGAGCTATTCCGAAAAGCTGTAAATATCAATGTCTTGTATTTAATCTTGAATTTTTTAAAAATAAAAATTCCTTTTGCAACGCTTTTATCGACGACCTCATTTCACGAAACATCGAGGTCTTTGACAAGCTCAGCTTTGACGGTGCAGATGATTTGATTGAAAAAATTTTTGATGCTATGGACAAAAAGGCTGAGGGCTATCAGTTTTTTGTTACGGCAGGAATAAACGAGCTTCTCGGAAATATCAAGTTGAGAGGCTTATACACGCAAAAGCTTTCGAACTATATAGACAACGACAGCAAAAGGGTAAAGCTCAAAAGAGTCATTGACTTTATACGCAAAAATTTTGACAAGGAGCTTACACTCTGCGATATGGCAAGCTCTTGTGATTTCTCGCCTAAGTATTTTTGCTCCTTTTTCAAAAAATCCACAGGCAAAACACCTTTTTCCTATCTAAATGAATACAGAATCGAAAAAGCCTGCTCAATGATACTTTCAAGTGACGCTACTATCACACAGATTGCTTTTTTGTGCGGATTTAACGATTTAAGTTACTTTATTAAGACCTTCAAAAAAATCAAAGGTCTTTCACCCAATATCTACAAGTCGGATCGT
>JAZQYC010000191.1:0-4518 GCA_045633285.1 Clostridia bacterium
CGAATCTCGTCGTTGATCATTCTGCCGTCCTCATAATACTGCGTACATGCTTCGGTCGAGATGGTGAATCCCTGAGGAACAGGCATACCAAGTCTGGTCATTTCAGCAAGGTTAGCGCCTTTTCCACCAAGCAATGCTTTGTTTTTTCCGTCCCCTTCACGGAAAAGATAAACGTATTTTTTAGTCATATTGACCTCCTAAATGAATTATCTGTATTTAAACTGTTTTCCAAAAATATATTATAATAAAAAACGACCAAAAAGACAAGTGTTTTTTAGCCGTTTTTCAAAATATCAAAATACTGCGTCAATGAATTAAGCTTCTCTTTGGTCAAATACGCAAAAAATTGCCCACAAACAGAGAGAGCCTCTCTCGTTACGTTTTTTTCAAAGCACAATACGGATAGACTTATCCCGTCAGCGATAGATCTCATAAGATTTACAGCAGGTATAGAGATCGAAACTGCGTCACGTCCCGAGCAAATATTGCATACTACTCCGCCATGCAGAAAAGAAAAATATTTCTTCATAAAGCTTTTGCTTCTGCATACCTTGCACTCTGAAAAGCTAAGCTCGTATCCTGCCTGCTTGAAAAGAGTAAGAAAAAAAGAAAGAAGCACCAACCCCTCGTCTACACTCTCGTAGCACAGGCTTTTGAGATGATTAAGCGTCATAGCAACGTAAGGCGCGATATTTTCGCCCTCTCTGGTTGATTTTGAAAGAGTCTCTAAAATAACGCAACCTGCATAGTATCTATCAAGATCCTGACTGATTGAAGCGAACTGCTCGATAGCCGTTGCTCCCGTCACGGTATAATAGCCGTTTTTCTCGGTAAGTACGTATTCACAAAAACAAAAAGGGGCGCCCGAAAATCTAAGCTTAGATTTTTCCTTTCTGCACCCTTTCAGCAATGCGGTAAGCTTGCCCTGCTCCACAGAGCAAAGCGTAAGTAGCCTATCGCTGTCCTTGTAATCTACGCCACCCGTAACGAGGGCTTGTACCTTTATTCCTTCCAATTCTCTTCGTCCCGTCCTCTTTTGTAGAGCATATACCACATTGGGTGCCCGGTTTTGACAAATAAGTTCCACATATCGGCTTTTTTCATATCTGACCTCCATATTTAGAGTAAGTCAAATAGAAAAAATTATTCTTTAAATCTCTTTTTTATCGTAGCCGAGCTCTCTCAATATTTTGTCGTTATCACGCCATTCGGGTTTGACCTTCACGAAGCATTTAAGAAAAACTTTTGCTCCAAGCAGATCCTCCATATCACGGCGAGCCGAGGTCAAAATCTTTTTAAGCATTTCACCGCCCTTGCCGATAATTATACCCTTATGCGATTCACGCTCGCATATAATGTCTGCTTCTACGTCCACGATTCCGTTCTCACGATCTGCAAAGGTCTTGACCTCAACGCCTATTCCGTGAGGTATCTCATCGTTTAAAAAACGAAGTGCCTTTTCTCTTATGAACTCACCTACCAAAAATCTCTCGGTCTTGTCGGTGTACATATCGTCGGGGAAAAATTTCTCTCCCTCAGGCATAAGCTTGATAAGTTCGTCAAGGAGCACGTTGGTATTTCTGCCCTTGAGCGCAGAAATAGGAACGATTGCTTTTGCATCAAGCTCTTTGAGCTTAACGAATATCTCAGCGACCTTTTCGTCAGTAACCTCGTCGGTCTTATTGACGGCAATTATTACGTTATTTCCGTCATCTATCGTCTTTTGGAGCATTTCGATATCCTTTTCATGAAGATATCTGCCTGCATCGCAAACAAACAAAACGGCATCAACGCCCTCTCTTGCTCGTCTTACGCTCTTCATCATGTATCCGCCGAGAGAATTCTTGGGGGTATGTATACCCGGAGTATCAACAAACGCTATTTGATAATCATCAGTCGTCAAAACGCCCGTAATCCTGTCTCTCGTGGTCTGAGGTCTTTTGGAAACGATTGAGACCTTTTCTCCAATGAATCTGTTTAAAAGAGTAGATTTGCCCGAATTGGGTCTTCCGATAATTGCTACGAATCCGCTTTTCATTATTACCTCGTTAAACCTGTTTTCTCAAGTATTGCGCCTTGCGCGCTTCTCATTTCTATTTCATCACTTTCTTCTACGTGATCATATCCGAAAAGATGAAGCATTCCGTGCGCAAACAAAAATCCAAGCTCTCTGTCTACGCCGTGTCCATATTCCTCGCTTTGCTCGATAGCTCTTTTTAAGCAGATCATTATCTCGCCAAGCATAATTTTTCCACTCTCAGGATCAACGTCAAACGGATAGTCTCTTGAGCTGATTGCTGATTTGGTTGCGTCTATCGTAGGAAAGCTAAGTACGTCAGTCACGGAATCAATTCCTCTCGTTTCAAGATTAGTCGATCTGATCTCCTCTTCCGAAACTATACTCAGCTCAACGTCAACGTCCTCTTTTTGCCCGATAAATTCAAGGGCGTTCTTAAATACGTCCTCGAATATTTTGATAAACTCTTGATTTTCCGTTCCGTAAATTCTTACCATAATTAAATCTTGGGAACGTAAGATACACGGCTGTGATATACGCCGGATAATACGTCCACGATAGTCTCCTTGATAAGTTTAAGATCAGCAATGGTTACGGGACACTCGTCAAACTGACCGTAACCCATTCTCTCGTTAAATATGCCCTCAACGACCTTTTCAAGAGGCACGCCGTGACCGGCTGCTCTGACCGCCGCTTCCGATGCGTCGCAAAGCATTATGATCGCTGCGATCTTAGTTCTTGGCTTCGGTCCTTGATAGCTATATTGAGCAAGCTCGGCGTTACCGTCTGAAATCTTGTCTGCCTTTCTATAAAAATAGCTAACGGGCATCGTACCGTGGTGCTCTAAGCATACGCTCGTGATCTCCTCGGGAAAACCTCGCTTGGTGAGCATCTCGTATCCGTCTGTAGTGTGACTCGTGATCTTACGAGCGGAAACCTCGGGAATAAGCTCGTCGTGAGGATTTTTGCCCGATTGGTTCTCTGCAAAAAACTCAGGTCCTCTGAGCTTACCAACGTCGTGATAATAAGCGCAGGTCTTAGCAAGCTGAGGATTTTCTCCGATTGCTAAGGCGCAGGACTCTGCAAGAACGGCTACCATTATGCAATGGTTGAAAGTACCCGGTGCTTTGATCGAAAGCTCCTTCAAAATATTTGCTCTAAAATTACACAGCTCACCGAGCTTGAAGTCGGTATACGTTTTGAACACGGTCTCAAGTATAGGCAAAAATACCAAAAACATTGAAACAGCCACGATATTACCAACGATAGTCCAAAGCATAGCCCAAGCAGCGTCATACAAAGAATTCCCAACGAGAAGCGCGCCGGCAAAGGAAAGTGGCGCAGACAAAAGCGATATTCCTACGCCCGTTGCAAGATATACTGCTCTGCTTGACGATTTACGCAGGAAAAATACGATAAAATATCCAACGACCATATCAACGAGGCTCGCTACGATCTCGTTGGACAAAACGAGGGAAACGCTTGCTTGACTCGTAAGAGAATATCCGAGCATCAAAAGCGCAGAGAATAAGCCGTTCACGAGAACTGCCATTTTTTTGTCAATAAATACCGTTACAATAATGGAAAGCAATGTAACCGGGGCAACGTAGGCATTGATAAACTTATGCGCAAGCACTACGAGCGCCATAGTTATAACTATAGCAACGTATACGATAGTAAGGTTTTTCTTAGTGGATTTTTCGCTCTCCTCCATGTTGAGCAAAAATACGTATATAGTAAAGAATATTATCAGAGAAAATGCGAAAAGCGCCCATAGCTTGATTGGGCTTGATACAACGAGATCGTACAGCATGTCCGGCGTAAAGGTCACCAAAAGATTAAGTAAGGTGACGACGATGGACGTAACGAGCACTGCGATCAGATCCATTCCTATAGGTCTGGATTTGTCTAATTCCTGATTATTATTGATCTTCTTCATCTCGGACGGCATTCTCCTTGCTTGCCTTATTAGCTTTTTCGTAGGCGTTCACGATATCCTGAACGAGCTTGTGACGAACGATATCCTTTCTGGTCAGTCGAACCGTCTCTATTCCCTCTATTCCCTCGAGGATATCTATTGCGTGCTTGAGACCGCTACGAACGGTAGAGGGCAGATCTATCTGAGTGACGTCACCGTTGACTATGATCTTGCTACCCTCGCCCATTCTGGTCAGAAACATCTTCATTTGTTCAATAGTAGTATTTTGCGCTTCGTCTAAGATGATAAATGCGTGAGAGAGCGTTCTACCTCTCATATACGCAAGTGGTGCAACCTCTATTACCCCCTTTTCAAGGAGCTTGGTAAAGGTCTCCATTCCAAACATCTCTGACAAAGCGTCGTATAACGGTCTGAGATAGGGATCGACCTTTGTCTGCAGGTCACCCGGCAAAAAACCAAGTCTTTCTCCTGCCTCAACGGCGGGTCTTGTGAGAATGATCCTATCTACCTCGTGATTCTTATACGCCATAACGGCAAGAGCTACGGCAAGATAAGTCTTACC
>JAZQYC010000192.1:0-2107 GCA_045633285.1 Clostridia bacterium
ATAAAGCAGGTGTTTCCTACACTGTAGTTAACGCAGAAGAAGACAAAGAACTCACGGTTAAACTTGGAGTTAAAAAGGCACCTACTTTGATAGTTCCAAGTTCTGACGGATTTGCTGCTTACGACAACGCAAGCGAAATAAGAAAATATATAGAGAGCAGAAACTAATGTACGATTTAATAGTAATAGGCGCAGGCGCAGCAGGTATGACCTCTGCGCTCTACGCTTTGAGAAACAGCAAAACGGTATTGGTCTTAGAGAGCGAGAGCCTCGGCGGACAGATAGCAAATTCCCCAAGACTTGAAAATTATCCCTCTATCAAGGAAATAAGCGGTGAGCAATTTGCAGACAACCTTTTTGAGCAGATCACCGACCACGGCGCAGAGCTTGAGATCGAAAAGGTGATCGGCATTGAAAAGATTGGGGAAGGCAATTTTAAGGTCAAGACCGAATACAAGGAATACAGCGCAAAGAGCGTAGTTATCGCATCAGGCGTTAAGCACAAGCATCTCCGCACCAAGTCCGATAGAGAGGATCTCGTAGGCAAAGGCGTATATTACTGCGCTATATGCGACGGAGCTTTTTATAAGGGACAAGAGGTAGCGGTAATAGGTGATGCGAACACCGCTCTTCAGTACAGTTTGCTTCTTGCAAGTTACTGCAAGAAGGTATACGTATATACCCTGTTTGATAAGTTCTTCGGAGACAAGGCGCACGTCAAGGCGTTGCTTTCAAAGGACAATATCGAATGGAGACCTAATACGAGCGTGGTTGACTTTATCGGAGAAAACGAGCTCACGGCTATTGAGTACAAAGACGCTGACGGCTCTATCAAAAGACACGAGCTTCCAGCAGTATTCGTTGCGATAGGTCAGATACCTGACAACAAGGCGTTTGCTGACCTCGTTGAGCTCGATTCAATGGGTTATATTATTGCAGACGAGACCTGCAAGACTAAGACCGAGGGCTTGTACGTAGCAGGAGATTGCAGAACGAAGGGCGTTCGTCAGGTAGCAACGGCGATCTCGGACGGCGCTGTAGCTGCAACCAACGCTTGCTTATATATCGAGGGTCTCGAATAACGTTATGATTGATAGCTTTTCACCACAACTTCGGTTGTGGTGATGCTATATATGGCAAAAAGAGGATAACGATGCGTAATTATTTTAAAAGCTATTTAAAAAGATACGACGAGCCTGCTCGGATCGAGCTTCTAGACGCCTTTGATAAGCTGTATTCTCCCGAGCTTGAGAACTTAGTGGAGCTTTACGAGGATATAGCTTTTGATTATAAATCGGCTATCGAAAGCGTTACGAGATTAGGCGAGGAAAGGGGCGTTGGAAAATATACCTCAAATTTTGTTTACGTGATCTTACTTACTCAAAAGATGAGGGAATATTACCTCAAAAACGGGTACACGGAGGAGTTTTTTGAGGATAACGTCAAGGATTTTGATTACAAATTAGAGGAGTGTCGTCTCGTAAAGGGCTGTTGCGGAAGCTTTTGCGCCGAGTGGTTCGAGGGACATTTTAAGCTTGAGAGATTTAAGCTTGGCAGACTTCAATTTGAGATAAAACGGTTTCCCGAGATGCTTCCCGAGATCACGAGATACGAAAAGGACGGAAGAGTTTTGACCTCGGACAGTCCTATGATCAACGTTCATATCCCAAGATCAGGTGAAAGACTTGACGAGGAGAGCGTAAAGGACGCCTTCCTCCGCGCGGTTGACTTTTACAAAGACGTGTTCAAGGATAGCCCCGTGGCATTTTGTTGCGCGAGCTGGCTTTTGTACCCAAAAAACGCTGAGATAATGAGGGAAGGATCAAATCTTCGCAGATTTTTCGAGCTCTTTGATATAATAAAGAGTAGAGATTACGAGGATTACAGCGAGTGCTGGAGGCTTTTTGATATGGACTACACGGGAGACCCCGACGATCTTCCGGGCGACAGCTCTCTTCGCAGAGCGTACAAGGAGCTTATGAAAAGGGGCGAAAAGACGGGCTGGGGCTTCGGTATTCACCTGTATAACAAATAAAATTTGTTAAATTTGTTGACAAAAGGTTTTTATAAGAGTATTCTATTTTTGATGAGGAGGCTATAGGGCCTCT
>JAZQYC010000193.1:0-2315 GCA_045633285.1 Clostridia bacterium
ATTTCTTGTATGATAAGCTAAGCTACACATATGACGAGAGAGGGAACATCACTCACGTTTATAACAACGGTGAGCTTGAGGCAAGGTATACCTACGATAGCTTGAATAGACTCGTAAGAGAGGATAATAAATTGCTTGGTAAGACTATTACGTTCTTGTATGATAAAAACGGAAATATACTATTCAAAAAGTCGTATGACTATACCCTTTGTACCGCGCTTGAGCTTGAAGAAAAAGAGATAATTTCTTCAACGCATAACAAGTATGGTGACAGCGACCAGTTAAGAGAATCAGGACCGTATTCGTGTAGCTATGACAAACTTGGTAATCCTACCGTATACAAGGGCAAGAGCATGACTTGGGAGTGTGGAAAAAGGCTCAAGAGCTACAAAGATATTCAGCTTGAATATGACGGATGCGGAAGAAGAAAGTCCAAAGGCGAACTAACGTATGATTATGACGCATGCGGTAGACTTTGTAGTCAGAGCAACGGATTATCTTTTGTTTACGATAATACGGGTGTGATGGGAATAAAAATACCTATCGTCGTAGAGGTTACTCCTGATGAGGAGCATCCTGACGGTATCATTGAAACGTTTGACACATATTATTATCGTAAAGACATTTTTGGTAACGTAACGGCATTGCTTGACGCCAAAGGTATGGTTGTGCTAAAATACGTATATGATGCATGGGGCAATCATAAGGTAGTAGATACCGACGGAAATGAGATCAATGATAACAATAATATAGGACACCTTAATCCGTTCAGATACCGTTCGTACTACTATGATGCAGACCTTGGACTATATTATCTCAACACAAGATACTATGATCCTACCACGGGTAGATTCGTCAATATGGACGATACTGCATATCTGAATCCCGACGTTATCAACGGACTTAACCTATACGCTTACTGTTGCAATAACCCGATAATGAATATCGACCCGAACGGTACGTCGATACTGTCGATAATAGGAGCGTTGGGAGTATTTGCTCTTGGTGGAGCAGTTCTTGGTGGTATAGCGGCTGGAAACACGGGCGGAAACCTATGGGATATCCTTGCTGGCGCTGGCACGGGTTTTGTGAATGCATTAGCTATAGGCGGAGGTATCGCTCTTGCCGTAGGAGGATTTAACCAAGGAGTAACGACCATATTAGGCTCAACGATGATAAACTATGGTTTATCGGTGTCAGCTAATATGCTTGAGGTTGCTTTTTTGCAAGGATACAAGAGTGGAGCAGAGGGCTTGAGCTTTTGGTCGGTAGCCGACAACGTTAACGACGCAATGTTTGCAAATTTAGGAAGGATATTAACGGGAAGAGCAGACGTATTAGGTGCTTCGCTTTATGGAACTAAGATTGCTTCCAAATTGCCGACAGCGCTTAACGTGCTCTTAAATTACGACATAGATAATTTCTTTGGAAAAGCTTCTTTTGGCGCATCGATGAAAAGCACGTTAAAAGGAAATGCAGGTGCGCTCTCGCTTGGATATGGATATTTCATGACGGCTATACAATTGTTTAGAATGATAGGCGCAGCTAGTGGCTATAACTTCAGTAAGAATGAGGATTGGATATTGTACTAAATGAAACAGGTGTTTAAGGATATTCTTCTTTTTGTAAGTACATTTATTTTTGGCTTAATATACGAATACGTTACTCTAGGCGAGCCTGAATCAATAGAATTTACTTTAATATCGACGGGAATAATTACCACGATAGTTTTTGTCTTTGTAAAGTCGTCATATGCGATCTCAGCCTACAGAAAGAGAAAAGGTACAGAAACAGAACTGGGCGTCTTGAAGATCAAGTATGAGGCTGACGGTAACGAAATTAAGCTTTTTCGTGGGGGTGGGACGTTTTCGCTCGTTATCAATAACAAAGTAGTAAGTGAATATGGTGGTTTTTTTCCAAGTAAAGCTTGCCTTAAAGGTGAGATAAAAACAGAAGAAAAAACCATAACGGTAGAAGTCAAATTCAAAACGACCAAGATACTGCTTTACTGTGACGGAGAAATCGTAGCTCAAAAAAGGTCTATACAATAATAGATGACTTGAAGCAAGAGCAAAAAGAAAGGCAAAACGGAAATCATAATTTAATATGATCATTTGAAAGAGCAAGAGTATGAATCCGATACCCTTGCTCTTTTTTTATTGCAACAAAAAGCGGAGAAAAATGATTAACAATCAATAGTTTTTTTGGTTTTAGTATTCATTGACACCGAGGGCGGTCGTGTGTTATAATTATTTCGTTAAACAAAGTAACGTTGGCTTTGCCACGGCTTGGACTACAGGAGGTTATTATGAACC
>JAZQYC010000194.1:0-1799 GCA_045633285.1 Clostridia bacterium
AAAATAGCAAAAAAAATTGCGTATTTTGATACAACGCTTGCATTATAGAACGTTATAGTTTATAATATTTATATTATAACAGTTTGCTATAATCGCATAGAACTACTCGTTGGGCGCAAACAGTTATTAACCGCAGGCAAATAAATCTCACGAGGCTTGTGGAAGATAAGAGACCATACATACGCGACCCCAAAAAATGCAAGGAAGCAACTAGCAGTTGCAACCAAGCGAAAAAAATAAGGAGGGTTCAAATGATGAACAAGAAGTACGTAAAGCCTGAGCTTTCAAATATTGAAGTAATGGCTTTGGAGAATCTGTCTGCCTTTGGCTCGTTTGACGGATTCAGTAGCTTCGCATCGGAGATTACGACGTATCAGTTCGGATCAGGCAAGAACGCTCAGGGAGGGAACATAGCATGAAGAAATTAAGTGTTTTATTCATAGTTGTATTGACCCTTGCTGTATGCTTGCTTGGAACGACGGCGTTTGCATCGACCTTGGTAACCACCAACGACAACGTATACGTAGGTGATTACGAGCACGGCAGAAAGGATTTTGCTAGTGACAAAGAGGTCATTATTGTATTTGGCTCGGCATCCGTAAATGAAGCTGACAACGTAGTAGAGCGTGGTATCGTTATCACGACGGGAGGAGTAGACCACTACTTCAAGGCAAAGACTTGGAACGAGCAGACCGGTAACTTCGGTGTAGCTATTATCAAGTCCACCCTTACCTCAAACGACTACGTAGCAAGAGCATACGTTAAGGTAAGGGGAGAGCAAGCGCCCGTTAAGGCAGACGATACTCTCAGCTTTGACTTTGATGCTACTCTTAGCCTCACTCAGGCTGACCCCGAGATCACTATCACCAGAACCGAGACCGTAGACCTCAAAAACTACGTAACCGTAACGAACGGTAGAATCGAGGACGTCGTCTTCACCGTAGAGGAAGGAAATGCAGTGCTTGACTTTGCAAACGGCGTAGCATCTCAGGTAAGCGGACACGGCGACGTTACTATCAAAGCTACCCACGCATACTCTGGTAGCTCGGTAACCTTCACCGCAACCGTTTGGGAGAAGATCATAGAGGTTAACGATAAGGAATCATTCCTCTCACTTACTGGAGCAAACTCAGATACCTATGCATACTTCACTGATGACGTAGAGTTCCTTGCTTCGGACTTAGCAGGAAAGGCCAGCATTTTGGCTAATCATTTCGATGGTACTTTGGACGGTAACGGATATACTCTTAGCTATGACCGTAACTGCGAGGAGAAGACTTGGTACGGACTCAGCAATCAGATCTCAGAGCATGCCGTTATCAGAAATCTCGTATTAGAAGCAGATATCCATGCACACGGCAACTACAGCTCGCTTTTTGCGCACGATATGAGAGGCTTGGTTGAGAACTGTTACTTCAAGACCGTTGTAACAGACGTTACTTACCCTGAGGGGACGGCATCCGGACAGAGGCACGGTACAAGGGCTATCTCGCTTTCTCGTGACCTGTGGGGTACGTACAAAAACGTTATAATCGAAAGCTTAAGCACGAATCCTATTTGCACGCACGGACATGCGTCTGCAAAATTTGAAAACGTAGCTTGGATAGCTCCGGGTATGGCGGATAACTACATAGGTAGTATGTATAGCGGATATTTTACCGATGAGCAGATGAATAATCTTTGCTACTATTCCAAGTTCAGCAATTTCTTGGCTGGTACGGGTAGCGTAGTAACGCTAAGCGAGAGCGGTAAGGCTTACGTTCAAACTGCTTTCGAGGCTACTCCTCAGGACTTAGGCT
>JAZQYC010000195.1:0-2609 GCA_045633285.1 Clostridia bacterium
CCTATCTTTGTGCTGATTGAGCCACACGATTGCTGAGCTTATTCCCATCAATACGTAGAGTATTCCCCATGCAATAGGAAAGATTATCCCCGGAGGGGCAAAGGACGGCTTGTTTATGCTGTCGTATATATCCATATTGCCCATCGTAAAAAGGGCGGACAGTCCTCCGACTGC
Organism: Clostridia bacterium; assembly: GCA_045633285.1. Classification (GTDB taxonomy): domain Bacteria; phylum Bacillota; class Clostridia; order Christensenellales; family RUG350; genus RGIG2224. Next base: position 175 of record JAZQYC010000195.1, read on the forward strand.
AAGGGGTATAGCTATTGCTATGACGTAGGTCCATATAGTTTGCTTAGTACTTTCTTTCATAAATAACTCCTTTTCTTGATTATACGCAAAGGAATGTGCGATTATTCCCATACCTTGATCAAATATTATTTCTTACTCTCAAAACGCTTGACGAGTATGTAATCTTTGTGATATCATTTTGATATCAAAGAAAAGGAGACAATTATGGAAGAAAAAATTTTGACCGGTAAAAAGAACGGTATGAAGGTACTTATTATCGATATTCTCCTCTTAGTGCTCGCTTTTGCAGGTATGATCGGCGGTGGAATTATCGGTGACGAGGGAAATGCGTTTGGTTGGGTGCTTTTCGTTATTTCTCTTATCGTATTGTGCGTAGGCTGGATACCTCTCGTTGGACTTCGTATTCTCAAGCCTCAAGAGGCTCTCGTTCTGACACTTTTTGGTAAGTACGTTGGAACGCTCAAGGGTGAGGGCTTTTATGCAGTAAATCCGTTCTGCTCGTCTATAAACCCCGCAGCTGAGACCAAGCTCAATCAGAGCGGTGACGTTTCGACTGGTAGCTCTATTGCCACCGAGGTTAAAAATGAGGCAATAAAAATCGGTCTTGTAAACAAGAAGATATCCCTTAAAATAATGACTCTCAATAACAACAGACAAAAGGTCAACGATTGCTTAGGTAATCCCGTTGAGATCGGTATTGCGGTTATGTGGAGAGTAGTTGATACGGCTAAGGCTGTATTTAACGTTGATAACTACAAGGAGTTTTTGTCACTCCAATGCGATAGCGCTCTTCGTAACGTAGTTCGTATATATCCCTACGACGTTGCCCCCAACGTTGATACCACGGGTGACGGTATAGCGGACGAGGGTAGCCTTCGTGGATCGAGCGAGGTCGTTGCAGACCGTATCAAGAGCGAGATCCAGAGCCGTGTAGACGAGGCAGGTATTGAGATAATCGAGGCAAGGATCACTTACCTTGCATACGCTCCCGAGATCGCAGCAGTTATGCTTCAGCGTCAGCAGGCTTCGGCTATCATTGATGCAAGAAAGATGATCGTAGACGGCGCAGTCGGTATGGTAGAAATGGCTCTTGAGAGACTTTCTGAGAATAAAACGGTTGAGCTGGACGAGGAGAGAAAGGCTGCTATGGTATCCAATCTTCTCGTAGTGCTTTGCGGTAACCGTGACGCTCAGCCCGTAGTCAATTCAGGTAGCTTGTATTAAAGGTACGCTATGAACGATTCGCAGAAAAAACAAGTTCCGCTTAGACTTTCGCCCAAGCTCTACGAAGCGATAGCGTCGTGGGCAGAGGACGATTTCAGGTCAGTCAACGGTCAGATCGAGTATCTTCTCTCGGAATGCGTCAGACAGAGAAAGAAGAACGGCAAATACGTATCGGACGAGATTGACGTGCCTCCCGTGATAGATATTGAGTAAAAAAGAACCTCAGTTACGTGCTTTTTGCGCGTGACTGGGGTCTTTTTCATATAATAGGGTATGAGCAAAAATGAATATCAGATATTTGATGCGCACGCAGATACCCTGAGCGTATTGCTACGTAGAAATGAAAGCCTTATAGACTCTTTCTCTATGGTAAACGCCCGTATGCTTGAATCGTATAGAGCGTACTTGCAAGTATTTGCATGCTACGTGAGTGACGACTCAAAACGTCCTCTCAAAGAAGCACTTTCGCTTATTGACAAATACGATTCAGAGAGTAAAAGGATAGATATTTTGAACGTGAGAGATGGCGCTGACGTTCGTAGAGTCTTTAAAGAGGGCAGGATAGGGGGAATATTGGCGGTTGAAAACGGCTCTGCTCTTGAGGGAGATATCGACAATCTCGCTCTTTTGTATTCAAGAGGGGTGCGCCTCGTTACGCTTACCTGGAACGGTGCGAACGAGCTTGGCGAGGGAGCGTACGGTGAGGGCGGTCTGACTCACTTTGGAAAAGAGGTCGTCCGCAAAATGAACGAGTTTAAAATGGTAGTTGATCTGTCTCATTTGTCAAGGAAGGGCTTTTGGGATGCTTGTAGGCTTGCGCAAGCGCCCCTCGTGGTTTCGCATTCTGCTTGCCGACATATTCGTGATCACCCGAGAAATCTTACGAAAGAGCAAATAAAAGAGCTTGCTTTTTGCCGTGGAGTGATAGGGCTTAGCTTTTATCCTGAATTTTTGACGGATAAAAAAAGCGCAAATATTTCTGACGTCGTAAGACACTTGGAGTATATATTATCCGTAGGAGGAGAGGACTGCGTTGGTATCGGCTCGGACTTTGACGGTATACCATATTCGGCAAGAGGCTTGGAGAGCGCAGATAAAACGTATAGCTTATTTGACGAGCTGAAAAGGCTAGGATACTCAAACGAGCTAATACGAAAGATATCCTATTACAATTTTGCGAGGCTATTTGCGAGCGTTTTGGAATAAATAGG
>JAZQYC010000196.1:0-2718 GCA_045633285.1 Clostridia bacterium
GATGGTAATATCGTCGAGGGCGTTTTGATGAAATATAAATACGGCAATACACTTTGCGTTTCCACTCAGGTAGGGTGCAGAATGGGCTGTAAGTTATGCGCAAGCGGTATAGGGGGATTAGTTCGAAACCTCACGCCCGGAGAGATCATCGGTCAAGAAATCGCAGTCAATCGTGATCAAGGCGGAACGAGAGAAAAAAGAGCGGTCACCAATATCGTTCTGATGGGTAGCGGTGAGCCTCTTGATAACTACGACAACGTTATCAAGTTCCTTGAGCTATGCCGTGAGAGCGGAATAAGCCTGAGAAATATCTCTCTTTCAACGTCAGGTCTTGCCGATAAGGTGAGAATGCTCGCAGATAGCGGTTATCCCGTTACGCTGACGATATCTCTGCATTCTCCCGAGGATAGGGTAAGAGAGAGTATAATGCCCGTAAACAGAGCCTTTGATATAGCTTCGCTTATGGACTCTGCAAGGTATTATTTTGAAAAAACGGGTAGAAGAGTGGTGTTTGAGTACGCCATGATAAAGGGTGTCAACGATACCTACGACTCAGCAAAGAGGCTATCAGAGCTCGTGAGAGGCTTTCCCTCCCACGTAAATCTGATACCACTTAATTATGTCAAGGAGCAAGGTGCGCTTACTCCGACTCCAAGAGAAAGAGTTGAGCAGTTTATGAACGAGCTTACCTCGCTTGGCGTATCGGTAACAAAGCGTAGGACTATGGGATCTGATATAGCCGGAGCATGCGGACAGCTCAGGCGTAAATATATGGAGGAAAACTAAGATTTTAGGTACTATTATCAAAATTTTAAGCTTCGAGCATTACGTTCACGCAGAGGACGGTAGAGTTCATCTTTGTAGGCTTCGTGGCAAGCAAAGAAGAATAGGCGAGGTGTACGTAGGAGACAGAGTAGAATTTACCCCTGCTCCGAAAATGGGAAATATCGAAAGAGTGCTCCCGAGAAAAAACAGCCTCACTAGACCTTACGTTGCAAATCTCGATAAGGCGTTTATCGTAGTGGCAGGCGAGCCTGAGCCCGATTATCTTCTCGTGGATAAGCTCATAGTGTCCTGCTTTAAGGGAGATATAACTCCTATTATCGTGGTGAATAAATCCGATATATCACAAGACACGATAGATGAGGTGAACAGGGCTTACGGAGAGCATTTCAAGGTGTACGCGCTTAGCGCTCTAACGAGAGAGGGCTTAGAGGAGATCGTGGACGAGGTTAAAGGCAAAACGGTGTGCTTTTGCGGACAGAGTGCGGTCGGAAAAACTACTCTTATGAACGCCTTGACGGGCTTAGACGAGACGACGGGCGGACTATCCAAGATCAAAAGGGGTAGAAACACCACCAGACACGTTGAGTCCTATCCGCTGTTTGGAGGATTTATAGTGGATACCTGCGGATTTTCCCTTCTAGACATAGAGGGTGTTAGACCCGAGGAGCTTGGATTATATTATCCTGAGTTTGACGAGGGAAGAGCAAAATGTAAGTTTAGCACCTGCACTCATACGGCAGAGCCTGTTTGCGGTGTTAAGGATATGGTAGAAAACGGTCTTGTCTCTAAGGCAAGATACGACAGATACAAAATACTATTTGAGGAATTAAAAAACGGGAGAGACAAAAATGAAAGAAATTAAGATCGCACCAAGTATATTATCAGCAGACTTTTCACAAATGAAAGAGGCTATCGAAATGCTCACAAGAGAAGGAGCAGACCTTATTCATTGCGACGTTATGGACGGAGTGTTCGTGCCTAATATTTCCTTTGGAATGCCTATGGTCAAGGATATTAGACCTCATACCGATCTTCCCCTTGACGTTCACCTTATGATCGTCAAGCCGGAAAAATACGTAGAGCGCTTCGCTGATGCAGGAGCAGATATAATTACCTTCCACCCCGAGGTATCGGAGTGTCCGGAAAAGACGATCGAGATGATCCACGCTAAGGGCAAAAAGGCAGGTATCGTAGTCAATCCCGAGATCGAGATCGAGACCGTCTATCATCTCGTTCCCCTCGTTGATATGGTGCTTATAATGAGCGTTCACCCCGGATTTGGAGGTCAGAGCTTCATAGCAGACGTTTTGCCAAAGGTTGAAAAGGTCAAAAAATTCATCGAAGAAAAGGGTCTTGATATAGACGTAGAGATAGACGGCGGTATCAATCCCGAGACGGCTGAGCTTTCCAAAAAAGCAGGAGCGAACGTTCTCGTTGCAGGAAACACCGTCTTTAAAGCAAACGATAAAAGAGAGATAATGAATATATTGAGAGCTTAGTAACAAAAAACTACCTCCCGAATATAATGGTGCAGGAGGTAGTTATGAAAATTGCTTGCTTCAATCCGCCTAAGATAGTCAAGGCTGTACTCAGACTATTTTGCAGACGAAAAAGAAAAAAGGAATAAAATTGTTTAACGGAAAAAAGAGCAGACACTAAAAGTGTTTGCTCTTTTTGTTTTAATAGCTAAGTGAGAGGCAGGATAAATTAAGCCTTCTCAACCTTGTGCATGGTACGCAGGCATCTGGTGCAAACGTACTCAGTAACGGGCTTGCCGTCTTTAATCATTTTTACTTTCTGAACGTTTACGTTCCAAGCTCTCGTAGATTTGCGGTTACTGTGACTTACTTTGTTACCGCTCATAGCGCGCTTTTCGCATATACTGCAAACTCTTGACATAAGATACACCTCCTATATTCATTAGAACACGAG
>JAZQYC010000197.1:0-2007 GCA_045633285.1 Clostridia bacterium
AAAGTTAAAGTATATAATATGAATGGCGAAGCAGTAAGCGACATGAAGCTTAACGAGAGCGTATTCGGAGTAGAATACAAGGAAGCTCTTATTCATCAGGTCGTAGTTGCTCAGCTCGCTAACAAGAGACAGGGAACGAAATCCACCCTTACCCGCGCAGAGGTTCGTGGCGGAGGTATCAAGCCTTGGAGACAGAAAGGAACGGGACGTGCTCGTCAGGGATCGATCCGTTCGCCCCAGTGGACTCACGGTGGCGTAGTATTTGCTCCGAAGCCAAGAGATTTCTCTCAGAAGATCAACAAGGAAGCTAAAAAGGTTGCACTCAAGAGCGCTCTCAGCGCAAAGGTTGCAGCAGGTGAGTTTATCGTACTCGACGAGCTCAAGCTTCAAGAAGCAAAAACCAAGAACGTAGCAGCAGTTCTTAAGGCTCTTAACCTTACGAAGCGTACGTTGCTTGTAGTAGGCGAGGATAACGAAATGATCAAGCGCGCATCGGCTAACATCGAGAAGCTCTGCTTGACCAACGCAGCTCTTATCAACGTTTACGACCTGGTGGCAAACAGCGTGTGTCTTATAACCCGTGATGCCGTCAAGAAGATTGAGGAGGCATACGTAGAATAATGAACGCATACGACGTAATCAAGCGCCCCATACTTTCTGAAAAAAGCTATGCAGGCATCGCTGAAAAAACTTACACTTTCGAAGTAGCAAAGACTGCTACCAAATCGGAAATCAAGGTTGCCGTTGAAAAGATATTCGAGGTTAAGGTTGCAAAGGTCAACACCTCCAACTACGACGGTAAGATTAAGAGACAAGGCAGAAGCGAAGGCAGAACGAGCGCTTACAAAAAAGCAATCGTTACCCTTGCAGCTGACAGCAAGGCAATTCAGTTCTTTGAGAGTCTTGCATAAGGAGGAGTGAACAATGGCTATTAAAAGATATAAACCGACTACGCCCTCGAGAAGATTCATGTCGGTATCTACCTTCGAGGAGATCACCACGGATAAGCCCGAGCGCAGTCTTTTGGTATCGTTGCCCGCAAGCGGTGGTAGAAACGCTAACGGTAGAATTACCGTAAGACACATCGGTGGCGGTAACAGACAGAAATACAGAATTATCGATTTCAAGCGTAACAAAGACGGTATCCCCGCTAAAGTCGCTTCTATCGAATACGATCCTAACCGTTCTGCAAACATTGCACTTTTGCACTACGTAGACGGTGAAAAGAGATACATTCTCGCTCCCCTCGGACTCACCAAAGGTGATACCGTTATGAGCGGTGCAGAGGCTGACATTAAGGCTGGTAACGCACTTCCTCTCTCGGCTATCCCCGTAGGTACTATGGTTCACAACGTTGAGCTTCAGCCCGGCAGAGGTGGACAGATGGTTAGAGCAGCAGGTAACGCAGCACAGCTTATGGCTAAAGAAGGCAACTACGCTACTCTTCGTCTTCCCAGCGGTGAAATGAGAATGGTTCCCATCGCATGTAAGGCTACTATCGGTCAGGTAGGAAACACCGACCACGAGATCGTTTCGATCGGTAAGGCAGGAAGAAAACGTCACATGGGTATCAATCCTACCGTTCGTGGTGTCGTTATGAACCCCTGTGATCACCCCCACGGTGGTGGTGAAGGTAAGTCGCCTATCGGTATGCCCGGACCTGTTACTCCTTGGGGTAAACCGGCATTGGGCTACAAGACTCGTAAGAAGAAAAAAGCTTCTTCCAAGTTTATCGTTAAGCGTATCAATTAGGAGGCAATATGAGCAGATCAGTTAAAAAAGGACCTTATTGTGAAGAAAGGCTCCTCAAAAGAATAGAAGATATGAACACCAGCGGTGACAAGAAGGTGGTTAAGACCTGGTCAAGAGCTTCCACTATTTTCCCGCAGATGATCGGCCACACTATCGCAGTACACGACGGACGTAAGCACGTTCCCGTATACGTTACCGAGGATATGGTCGGTTGTAAGCTCGGCGAATTCGCGCCCACGAGAACCTTCAAGGGTC
>JAZQYC010000198.1:0-2169 GCA_045633285.1 Clostridia bacterium
CAGCCTGTGACGACGTGAGATCGCTTCGCAAGATGATAGGTAGCCTGCAACTCTGCTCAGGTTATAAGAAAAAGCTTCTTGAAATAGTCAATCAGTAAATAACGATCAAAAAAAGAACGCCTTACTTTTAGTATAAGGCGTTCTTTTTTATCTTTCGTACTTAATATATCTTTTGTAAGTTTATTTGTCCATGAAGAGAAGACCTATAGTTCCCTTTCCGCAATGGCTCGTAATGGTCGCTCCTGCCTTGGTCTCGAGGATAGTCTCAAAGCCAAAGATCTCTTTTGCAAGAGTCTTTGCTTGTTCTACGAGCGCCTCGTCCATAAGAGTATGGGTAATGAAAGCTCTCTTGGTGTCTACGCTTGGATGATTCTCCTTGAGATAGTTTATGTATTTAGTCAGGGCGATCTTCATGCTTCCTCTGAATTTTGAGTCAGGCTTTAAAAAGCCGTTGTCGAGAGTGAGCATGGGGTGGATCTTGAGAAGATTAGCCATGTACATCGTCAAGCCCTTACATCTTCCGCCCTTATAAAGATAGAGAAGATCGTCTACGATAAAGGACGCTTGCACCTTATGCGTGTTGGTCAGACAGTAATCGTATATTTCGGAAACGCTCTTTCCATTTCTTGCCATATCAACAGCGTTAAGAGCAAGAAGAGCAGTACCCGTCGAAAGAGATCTACCGTCTACGATGAGAACGTTCTCCGTTTCCTTAGAAGCGTTCACGGCGTTCTGAAAAGAACAGGACAATTCACTTGATATAGAGAAATGAATGATCGTTTTTGAGGTGTCGTTCTTTCTTATATTGTTGAAATGCTCGAGAAAATTGGTTTCGTTGACCGCTGCGGTACGGGGAAGCACTCCCGTCTTTTCGACGAGACCGTATATGTCGTCAGCCTGCAAGGTAACGCCGTCAAGGTACTCAGTTCCGCCAACCGTTACGCAAAGGGGAACTACGTGAATACCGTATTGTGATCTTAGCTCTGCAGAAAGGTCGATAGTCGAATCTGCGGAAAAAATGATTTCTGCCATAAAATCCTCTCACTATATCTTATAATAATCTAACCTTATATATTTTATCAAAAAAAATAAAATTGGTCAATCAAATATACAAACCAACGAAAGTAGCTTTTTATTGTGTATAAACTTAAAAAATAAGGCAATAAACTCAAAGAGGTATGTATGGCTAAATTTTTTAAGATCGAAAACGGCAAGATAATAGAGTCAGATAGCTTCCCTGAGCAAAAGGGTATAGGCTTCGTTTCCTACGGAGAGGAGAGTGAGATCGGATACGATAGAATAAACGGAGCGCTTATCAGTGAGCTTCAGGGAACTAAGTTTACGGTGTACGAGAGAAAGGAGGACTTTCAATATATCGTTTTGAATACTCCCATGACCCAAAGCGGTAGACTTTACGAGAAAATAGTTATCTTTATGGATATGAGAGGTATTCTCGTCTTTTGCGAAAAGGAAGAGCTGTTGTCCGGAATCGTAGACGATTTTGAGGACAAATTGGGAGGAGACGGCGTAGCTTACTTTTTGAGCGCGTTTTTGTCTGCGCTTTTGTCGCACGATTATATTTATATGGAGGGTGTAGAAAAGGATCTAGGAAAGATCGAGACAAAGATACTTTCCGAGCATACTCCCAATTGCCCTGAGCAGATAAACGGCTACAGGAGAAAGGTCGCGGTTATCAAGCGCTACTACGAACAGCTTTACGAGGTCACGCTTTGCTTAAAGGACGAAGAGTTCTTGTTAGAGGCAAAGGACGAGTTTACCGATATCAATACCAAGGTCGAAAGGCTCAGAGAGGAGGCGTTGTATTTAAGGGATTATATGTCGCAGGTCAGAGAGGCTTATCAGCAGGGGGTGGATCTATCTTTAAATAGCGTGATGAAATTTTTGTCTGCCGCGATGCTCGTGTTTGCGCCTCTTCAATTTATGGTTGGTTGGTTTGGAATGAATTTTATTATGCCCGAGACCGAGATGGAGCTTGGATACGCAATTCCATTCGTTCTTGCTATTTTGACCGTTGTGGTTGTTATGGTGATATTTAAGAGAAAGAAATGGTTTTAGCGTATTATATATAATATATACTATATATTGTATAAGAATCAAAATATATATACAAGGCTGTGGATAAAGGCGGAAAATTACTCGCCTTTATTT
>JAZQYC010000199.1:0-1677 GCA_045633285.1 Clostridia bacterium
AAATCATTGCAGGATAATATGGACTAGTCGTATGAAAGCTCTCTCTTCCCTCACGGACTACGTCTGCGTACTCATTTTTTGCAGTGATTACGGCAGATCCCGTGAAGCAAGGCATGGTCTTATGCATACTCAAAACACAAATATCAGCGTATAGCTCCGCACGCTCCTCTATTCCAGCAAATGCAAAATGCGCGCCGTGAGCGCCGTCAACTATAAAAAGCTTATCCTTACACACCTCGGAAATAGACTTAACGTCACACGTTTTTCCAAAGTAATCGGGCGACGTAATAAGGACCGTAGACGCATCGGGACATTTTTTTATACAATCTGCGATTTTGTCCGCAGTAACGGGAGTAGCAAATCCATCTTCGTCTATATCAACGTCACAAAAATAGGGCTCAATATTAAGCACAGCAAGAGCGTTGTAGACTGACTTATGAGAATTTCTCGGGAGAATTATTCGTCCACCACGTTTTTTTGCAACGTAAAGAGCAGAATACAAACCTGACGTTGCCCCACCCGTAAGCATATAAGCTCTATCTACCCCGTATGCCTTTGCAAGAAGACGCTCGCTTTCTGCAATCACTCCAGATGCAGATAAAAGATTATCCGAAAAATCAAGCTCGGTGATATCAAATTCCCCACCCTTATACAAATCACAAAACCTTACAGCCTTGTGCGAGGGCATATGAAAGCGCGCAGGCTTTTTGCCGGCGTACTCCAATGCGCACTTATAAAGAGGCGCGTTATTGATTATTTGACTGAGCTTTTTTTTCATATCTCCCGAAAAAAGTCCCGAGCACGTCGGGACTTTGATCAAACTGCGTAATTTTTCAAAAACCAATTCATAAAAGCAATCGATTCACTATAGCTACCACAATCCTTGCGAATACCCATAGCGTAATTGCAATTCTCAAGATCAGTCATAACCTCGTAATCATAAACGAGAGCATTGACCTTAGACTTATTAAGAGCATTAAGATCGATACCATACGGCCTGATCTCTGTATCGTTGTAATGATAATCCTTATAATCGTTACTCGGAGTTCTTCTTGCACAGCTATACAAATACTCAGGATGAGCATCTAAGGTTGCCTTAAGTTCAACGGCAGCCGTATTACCCTTTGCTATTTCAGATTCAATTACCTCGTCAAGAGGAGCGTAAAAGCCAAATCCTACGTGGAAGTCAAACGAGGTCGTATATCCTCCGTCGAGAACCATTTCTCCGTTCTCTTCCTTAAAGTATTCAGGCATAACAGGCAAGGTAAGAAGATCGATGGTATTCATCTCCTTTTCTGCCTCAAGGTTTGCCATTGCTGCCTGAGCGCCCTCCGGAGTCGTTCCGTAATCGTAGAAGCAAAACTCGTTATCAAGATACTCGCTACCTTCAAGCTCCAAGCCCAATATATAATCTCTCGGATCGTCGTTGGTCTCGTAAGCTCTGAAATAGCTTGAATATTTTGAATAAGCTACGATACGAAGCTCCTCGGTGTCAGTCAATCTTCTTGCCGTGATCGAAAAGAAGAGACTAACAAAGGCTATTGCAACGATAATAAACGCTACGTATTTGACCCAATCGTACGTCCAATGCTCGTTGAATCTTTCTTTCGTTACCCTAAGATCCATTATTTTCCTCTAGGCTTCATTGTCGGGAAGAGAATAACGTCTCTTATCGAG
>JAZQYC010000200.1:0-3302 GCA_045633285.1 Clostridia bacterium
CGCAGGTTGTTCGGATCCCGAAGAGCCTACGCCTCCGACCGATCCGACCGGTCCTACCTATTACGATGCGGTATATACGCCTTCAACGGCAACTCCTAAGGAAACGCTTACGCTTTCCGATAACGGTGCTACCGAATATAAGATCGTAATACCAAAGGACGCATCAGAGATGATCGAATACGCGTCCAAAGAGCTTAAGCTTTATTTTGATCAGGCTACGGGAACTAATATTCAGATCGTTACGGACGAGGGAATGACGTATTCGGCGAGCGAGGGCAAATACATTTCGCTCGGTGAGACCGCGGTCAAGGAAGGAACGGGCGTTACTGCTAACTTTAGCGAGCTTGGTAGAGACGGCTTCGTCATCAAAACCGTAGGGGACGATTACGTGCTTTGCGGTGGCGAGGATTACGGTACTCTTTATGCAGTATACGAGTTTCTGCACGTAGCGTTTTCATGGGAGACTTATGCCGCAGACGAGATCTACTACGAAACTACCAAAAAGGCCGAAGTCGAGAAGATGGATATCAAGGATATTCCTGCTATCAAAAATCGTACGGGTGGTTATTTCGAGGGTAGAACTGATGCGTACTTTACCGCTAAGCTCAGAACCTTTGCTAACTATGGATTAGGACTTTTTGGCGAGGATCTTTGGGGATTAGGTGATCATTGGGTACACTCAAACGCCGCTATTTTGCGTGGTGACGGGCTTGAGGCAGGTACTTATACCGCTTACACCAAGAGCAAATATCCGCAGTTTTACGGCAATCAACAGCTTTGCTTCAGCGCAGATGGTATCGTAGACGCTTATTCAGCTAACCTTACCGAATTTATCTGGCAGAGACCCGATCAGATCTATTTCATGATGGGTATCTCGGACGGCTGGGGATATTGTACCTGCGCAAGATGTACCGCATACGACAGAAAATACGACAGCAGTGAAGACGGAGTAAGAAACAGAGCAAGATCCGTTCTTATGATGGAGTTTTTCAATAAGGTTTGCAAAAAGGTTAATCAGTCCGTTAGAGAAAAATTTATCACCGCTTACGGTGAGACCGACGGAAATAAGCTTGCTGACGCAAGAATAAACGAATACAGACTTATATACTTCGGATACTTCTTCACGATCGAGCCTCCCGTTGAGTACGATAGTGCATCAGGCGAATACGTACCTATGAAAAACGTTAAGAGCCTCTCGGTTGAGGCAACTACGGACGCGGAGTACGATTTTACGCTCAGCGAAACCATTGGATACAAGGAAGACGGCAAGACGCCTATCAAGCAGAACGTTAATTACAAGATCGTAGAAGGCGAATCCGTTTCTATGACCACGGAAGAGGATAACGCAATGGTAATGATCGCTCCCTGGGGTGTAAAGGGTATCGATTATTATCATTCATTCAAGGATAGCAACTACAACGCTAAGGCTAACGCTCTATATAGCGGTTGGCAAAAGTGCTGTCCCAAGGTAGTTGGATATCTTTACGGTAACAACTTTAGTACCTATGCAGAATGGTTTGACGATTTCTCGTCTATTCCTCAGAACTATCAGCTTCTTGCTGATCTTGGAAATGAGGCAGGCTGGGTATTTTCGGAGAACTCCTCGGGTGCTAAGGGCAGCGTTGCTTTCCAGCCTCTTAGAAGCTACGTCTACTCCAAGCTTCAATGGAATCCCTATCTTGACGTTAACGAGCTTATAGACGACTTTATGCTCAACTATTATAAGATAGCTTCTCCCTACGTCAAGGAATACTTTGAATATTGCAGAATTTATTATGCAAGCAAATTGCACGACGGAGAGATCTCAGGAAAGCTTAACGGCACGATGGGAACGTCTTCAAGCTACGGTAGCGATCTTAACGATTTCAATACCGTGCTTCAGATGGGTAACGTTTTGAACGAGGCTATTAAGGCTATCGAGAACAGCTCCTACAGCGAATATCAGAAGATCAAGCTGACCAATAGAGTCAAGCTTGAGAGTATTACCGTTCGCAAGCTTTTGATTGAGAACTACGCTCAGGAGATCGCTGATAGCGTATACGTAGAGCTCGTTGACAGCTATATCGAGGACTGCAAGATGCTTGAGATATACGGTGATCCCGATAACGTTTGGGATTCGTTGAGAGTGACCCTTTTGAAGCAAAAGGGAATCAGAGCGTAAAGGAGGGAGCAGAATGAAAAAGTTTAGATTTCTTTTCGTAATACTCGTTCTCGCAATGATCATGGTAAGTCTCGTAGGATGCGCTGACGGATGCGCTCCCGAAGAGCCGGATCCCGAGACTCCACCGACTCCTCCCGTCGTATACGCTAAGGTCAAGATCGACAGAAACGATATTATTCTTGATATAGGCGCAACTGACACGATCAAGGCTCAGGTTCTTGAAGAGGGAGCAACGGTTACGTGGGAGAGCTCAAACCCCGCCGTATGTACGGTAGAAAACGGAGTAGTTAAGGGACTCAACGCAGGCGAAGCAGAGATAAGCGCGTCTTGCGGTGGTGATACCGTATACTGCAACGTTAAGGTGCTTGCTCCTCAGGTATCTGAGGGATCAGAGTCTTATAATATTACGCTCAGCAGGTACAATATTACCCTTAAAGCAAACGAGACGTACACCCTGACTGCAACTGTTACCGACGTTTTGGGCGCGCCCGTTACGGGAAGCGTCGTCTACAGCTCGTCAAGCGAGCAGGTAGCAACGGTATCTAATAGCGGTGTAGTTAAGGCTATCGGCTCGGGTATGGCTGATATAACGGTTAAATATCAGATCGACGACGAGTGGATCAGTAGCACCTTGAAGGTGTTGGTAGTCAGCGATTACGCTATTGCTATTACTCCGCTTACCAATGATTTGTACATAGGAGACGAGGTAGATTTTACCTACTCCGTAAAAAAGGACGGTAGCGAATTCAGCTATCCTGCTGAAAACGTTTCTATTACTATATCTGACGAGACCGTAGCCGTATACGAAAACGGTAAGATCAACGCGCTCAAGGCAGGCTACGTAACGCTTACCGTGCTCCTATCGGACGTTAACGTCAGATCAACCTACGGCTTTGCAGTACTTGACAGCAATGCAGAGGCGATAGATCTTTCTATTCCGACTGATATCGTATTGTTTGCAGGACTTGATCCAGTGAAACTTGACGTTGGTGGAGTTTCTTGGGGAACGCTTACCTATGAATTCAGCGATAATAGATTCTATGAGTCTGACGGATATTTGTATGGACCAAGCGAGGAGGCATCTGCTACTCTTACGGTCAAGCATCTTGAGACCAAGCAGGTAAAGACCGCAACCGTTCGT
>JAZQYC010000201.1:0-1433 GCA_045633285.1 Clostridia bacterium
TCTGTGTTGTTCTTCTTTTGCTTCGAGAATTGCCTCTTTTCTGTAAGTTTTTGCCTCCTGTCTGGCATCTTCAAGGATTTTATCCGCACTGCTTTTTGCCTTATCAATTTTTTTACCCGGTAAATAGTTGAATATTAAAAAGCCAACGGCGAGCGCAATAACGAGGGAAATGCCTGCGATCAATGCGCCTTCGCCCAAAGATACCTGACCAAGAAGCAAACCTATAAGTTTGCCTGTCATAGTATACCTCCATTAAGTTTTCAATTTACATAACGATATCAACAGATATCAATTTATTCTAATCTATTTTGACGACAATGTCAAGGTTATACACAAAATATAGTATTATTTTGCAAAATATTTCTCTTTTATAGCGGATTCAACAGCATCGCATACCTCGGGGTTTGAATTCAAAAATTCAAGCGCACGTTCTCTGCCCTGAGCGACCTTTTCGTCATTGTAGCTGAACCAAGCTCCGCTTTTAACGATAATCCCTGCTTCTATTGCAAGATCGAGTATACAACCGGTCTTAGAAATACCCTTACCGAAAAGTATGTCGAATTCAGCAGTTTTAAAAGGAGGAGCAAGCTTATTCTTGACGATTTTAACCTTGGTGCGGTTACCAACTACGTCACTACCGCTCTTGATAGCGTCAGCGCGTCTTACGTCCATTCTTACGCTTGAATAGAACTTAAGAGCCTTTCCTCCAGGAGTCGTCTCGGGATTACCAAAAACCAAGCCAACCTTTTCTCTGAGCTGATTGATAAAGATTACGCAAGTATTTGATTTATTGGTAATACCTGCAAGTTTTCTGAGCGCCTGACTCATAAGTCTTGCCTGAAGACCCATATGAGAGTCGCCCATTTCACCGTCAATCTCTGCTTTTGGAGTAAGCGCTGCAACCGAGTCAACTACGATAAGGTCAACCGAATTGCTACGAACTAAGCTCTCCGTAATATCAAGAGCCTGCTCGCCGTTATCGGGCTGAGAAACGTATAGATCGTTGATGTTTACTCCAAGATTAGAAGCGTAAACGGGATCAAGAGCATGCTCTGCGTCGATAAAAGCGGCAGTTCCGCCCATTTTCTGAAGAGATGCGATTATATGCAAGGATACGGTAGTCTTACCCGAAGACTCAGGTCCGTATATCTCGATAATTCTTCCTCTCGGTACACCGCCCGTTCCGAGCGCTATATCAAGTGTGATACAACCAGTCGGAATAACGTCCGTGGTCAATTTTGCATTCTCACCAAGTCTGATGATCGCGCCCTTGCCATATTGCTTTTCAATCTGAGCTATTACGCTTTCAAGCTCTTTTTTTCTGTCAATCTTTTTTCCTTCGTCCATAATTACCTCCAATTATCTTATATAGTCAAACGACCCTTTTAGTCTTTTCACCAAGTGAAAAAGCGGTTCTTTTACAATTTTTTCTT
>JAZQYC010000202.1:0-16434 GCA_045633285.1 Clostridia bacterium
GGAAAAAATTTATCCTTTATAAATGCCTTGTAGAGAGTAACTATTTGGTCGTCTGATTGCATATATTCTGTCCTTTGGTATAAACTGAATAATATTGTAATCGTAAATTTTACGATTGTCAACCATTATCGTAATTTTTACGATAATATATGCTTATGGATATTTTTCAGCAAAGATTAAAGGAAATCAGAATAGAAAAGGGTGTATCGCAGGTGGAGCTGGCGAGGCTCGTTCAGACCACTAACGACAGTATATACTCTTGGGAAAAGGGTCGGAGTCAGCCCTCCGTGGAGGCGATCAGAAGGCTTTGTCGCGCGCTTGGCGTATCGGCGGATTATCTGCTTGGATTAGAGCGTGAGGACGGTACTAAGGAATACGATGAGTTTTAGGCTTATTTAGGCGTATAAAAAAAGAGCAAACGCTCGAGGTCTCTCTTGCGTTTGCTCTTTTTTTAATTTACTTAAAGAACGAACTGTAGGGTGCAGAAGCCTGCGTATATTGCAAGTAGGACTATTCCCTGCCATCTTTGAAGCTTGCCCGTTAAAAGAGTAGGTATAACCATTATGGACATGACTGCAAACATTACGGGGATATCTATCACGAGCGAGGAGGCAATTCCTGCTATATATGAAGACGCCGGTACGTCGAACGGGAGTATTACCGTTGCTATTGCGCTTACGAGGATAAGGTTGAACAGGTTTGCTCCTATGATATTTCCAAGCGACAGCAAACCGTGTCCCTTGATAAGCGAGGTGATAGCCGTCACAAGCTCGGGAAGTGAAGTTCCGAGAGCTACGAAAGTAAGTGCTATTACGGTGTCGGGAACGCCTAAATGCTCTGCGATCTTCGTGCCGTTATTTACGAGAAGATCAGCTCCGACTGCAATTACCGCCGCCCCTAATACGAGAGCAAGGATAGATTTTAAGACCGTATCCTTCTTGCCGTTTTCGTCGTCTTGTACGTTCTTTTCAGCGTTTTCCATCAAGGAGCGGTCGAGAGTGTCGCCTTTTTTCATTCCAAGCACGGAAAGAACCATATAGCATACGAACATCAAAAGGAGGGTGATTCCCGTTATCACGCTGAAATGACCGTTAACGTAGGCGGTCAACGCGTAAAACACCGATGCAATCGCAAAGAATATCACGGGCAGATACAAGCTCTTTTTGTCAACAGGTCCGGGCTTGACTGTGATAGAGATTGCTGCGATCAGCGAGGTATTGCATATTATCGAGCCGATAGCGTTGCCGTAGGCAATACCGCTAGAGCCGGTAAGCGCGCCTTGGGCGGAAACCATTACCTCGGGAAGAGTAGTTCCGATAGAAACGACGGTTGCGCCTATCAGGATCTCGGGAAGATGGAATTTCCTTGCAATAGCCGTAGCTCCGTCCACGAACCAATCTCCACCTTTGATCAAAAGTATCAATCCAAAAACAAACAAATATATCTGGTCAGTCATGCATTCCTCCAATTAAATGATATGCACGCAGGCAAGCGTACATACGCGTATAATTAAATTGTACTATTATCTTGACGTTTTGTCAAAAATATATCGATGCAATATTTATTATTTTTTCACTCCGTGTATATAAATGAAAATCATATACCGAAATTAGTTGCAAAGAGGTTTGGTTTGTGATAAAATTACACTTGCTTTACTATACAATATAGAGTGAGGAAAAAATGCTCGCAAAAGTCAAAAGCTTTGCATTAGGTGGTCTCAGCGGTTTTCCGGTCGAGGCGGAAATAGATATCAACCCGGGCGTACCGTCTTACGAGACGGTAGGTCTTGCAAGCACCGCCGTTAAAGAGAGCAGAGAAAGAGTACGCTCCGCTATCAAAAACAGCGGTTACGAGTATCCCCTCAAGAGAATAACTGTCAATCTTGCTCCTGCCGATACGAAAAAGGAGGGAACTTTTCTTGATTTGTCTATCGCGATAGGACTTTTGGTTGCGTCCGGTCAGATAGAAAGTAAGGCTTATTCTGAATACGTATTCGTAGGCGCTCTCTCCCTTGACGGTAAAGTGCGAAGAGTCAACGGACTTATGCCACTTATGATATCCGCCGTTCAAGGCGGTTTCAAGAGGTTTATAGTATCTGCTGAGAACGGATACGAGGCGTCCTTTATCAAGGGTGCTGAGGTCTATCCCGTTGAAAGTCTCAGAGATTGCGTGGACTTTTTGAAGGGAGATAAGCTGATAGCGAAGCTCTCCTCAGGCGTATATAAGGTCAATACGAGATCGGAATCCTCTCTCGTGGATTTTGCAGACGTAAAGGGTCAGTCAAGCGCAAAGCGCGCCCTTGAAATAGCAGTATCAGGCGGACATAACGCTCTTATGATAGGTCCTCCCGGGTCGGGAAAGACCATGCTGGCAAGAGCCGTTCCGACCATAATGCCCCCTATGAGCTTTGAAGAGGCTCTTGAGGTCACCAAGATACATTCGGTCGCAGGAACGCTCGATCCCGAGGAGGGTATAGTAACCCTAAGACCATTTCGTTCTCCTCACCACACGGCAACTACGGTGAGCTTAGTTGGAGGCGGTAGCGACTGTCACCCCGGAGAGATTAGCTTAGCTCACAACGGAGTACTCTTTTTGGACGAGCTACCCGAATATTCCCGTCATACCCTTGAAACCCTGCGTCAGCCCCTCGAGGACGGCGTGGTCACGGTATCAAGAGCGGTAGGCACGGTGGAGTATCCGGCGCACTTTATGCTCGTTGCAAGCATGAATCCGTGTCCTTGCGGTAACTACGGCTCGAGAGTACAGGAATGCACCTGCACGGAGAGCGCTATCAGCAAATACAGAGCAAGGCTTAGCGGACCCTTGATGGATAGAATAGATCTGCATATCGACGTTGATTCCGTGGAGTACAGATCCCTGATGGATAAGAAAAAGGAGGAGAGCTCCTCCGAGATCAAGGAAAGAGTATGTATGGCAAGAGAGATTCAAAGCGAGAGATTTAAGGGAACGGGTATATTCACCAATGCGAGAATGACCGCTTCTATGATCAACGAGTATTGCGCTCTTGACAAAAACAGCGAGGATCTTCTTGAGACGGCGTTTAATAAGCTGAGGTTATCAGCCAGGGCTAATTCTCGTATACTTAAGGTAGCAAGGACGATAGCCGACCTTAGCGGAGAAAAAAATATCGCGCAGGAGCATATACTTGAGGCTATCAAGTACCGTTCGCTCGACAGGAAATACAATGGATAGGTACGATTCTTCGGAAAGAGCGTGTCTCTTAATAACTGCAATAGACGCTCTCGGCACAAAAAAGCGTCATAGCCTTCTCAGACTTTTTGAGAGCGCAGGCGATATATTTGAAAAGTACAAAGAAAAGCAGGACGAGATAATCGGACTTTGCGGACGGGAGTACTACGACAAGCTTGACGACTGTATAAAGAGAAGAGTGGACGAGGCGCTTCTTAGTATCTGTGAGAAAAAGGATATCGTTCCCGTGACCTTGTTTTCGGACAATTATCCCGTGCTCCTCTCAAATATATTCGATCCGCCCTTAGTTCTCTTTTGTAAGGGAGATATATCTCTTCTCGAGAAAGAGCTTGCAATAGGCGTGGTAGGCTCGAGACGTTGCTCGAGATACGGCTTGGAGGTTGCGGAAAAATTCGGTGAGGAGCTATCAGATAGCGGTGTCACCGTGGTATCCGGTCTTGCAAGAGGTATAGACGGCTCTGCGCATAGAGGCGCATTAAAGGCAGGAGCAAGAACTATCGCAGTGCTTGGCTGTGGCGTGGACGTGGTGTATCCGCCTGAGCATAAGAGCCTTTACGAGGAAATAGTGGAAAAGGGTCTCGTGATATCGGAGTATTTGCCGAGCTCGCCACCCCTTGCTTATCGCTTTCCCGAAAGGAACAGGATAATCAGCGGAATATCAAACGGACTGCTCGTCGTTGAAGCAGGAGATAGAAGCGGAGCGCTCATCACTCTTGACGACGCTATAGAGCAGGGCAAGGAAATATTTATAATTCCCTCGAATATCAATTCCCGAACGGCAAAGGGTAGCAACGAAAGGCTGAGAGCCATGCCGTCCGCTCTTACGATAGAGGTCGCAGACGTTCTCGACCGATTCGGAAAGAGAGCAAAGGAGAAAAAAGAGGCTGACTGCATTCAGCTTGATTTTACAGAGGAGAAGATTATAGCTCTTCTTGAAACCGACGAAAGACATTTCGATGAGCTTTTGGACGAAACGGGGCTCAGCCCGTCCGAGCTATCGAGCTTACTCTCAAGAATGGAGGTCTTAGGACTTGTCAAGGACCTCGGCGGAAATTATTACGGCTTGTAAGGAGAATCAATGAAATTAGTAATCGTAGAGTCACCATCTAAGGCAAAGACAATTCAGAAATATCTCGGCGGAGATTACAGAGTTATCGCAAGCGGAGGACACGTTCGTGATCTTCCCGTACGCACGCTTGGTATCGACGTTGAGCATGGTTTTTTACCTCATTACGAGATCAACGAATCAAAAAACAGCACGATCAAGAGAATGAAGACCGAATTGAAGTCGGCAGAAAAGGTTTTCCTTGCTACCGACCCGGACCGTGAGGGTGAAGCTATATCTTGGCATCTTCAGCAGGTGCTTGGTTTATCAGACGAGGAGAATCGTATAGAGTTTAACGAAATATCAAAGACCGCAGTAAACGCTGCACTCAAAAAGCCGAGAAGAATAAATATCAATCTCGTAGATGCACAGCAGGCAAGAAGAGTGCTTGACCGCTTGGTAGGTTACAAGATATCTCCCGTTCTTGGCAAGAAGAACAAGAGCAAGCTTTCTGCAGGTAGAGTTCAGTCCGTTGCGCTTCGTATGGTCGTTGATAGAGAAAGAGAGATCAACGCATTCGTTCCCGAGGAGTATTGGACGCTTGCAGCTACCCTTTCAAAAGAGGGGGACAAAGCAGAATTTAAGGCAATGTTCCAAGATCACAACGGCAAGAAGATGAAGATCAAGAGCAAGGCCGTTATGGACAGATTGCTTTTCCTCTTGGGAGACGCTACCTGGAGCGTTGATACCGTTAAGCGTGGCGTAAGCAAATCGCACGCTCAGCCACCGTTTACCACGAGCACGCTCACTCAGGATGCGTCGCACAAGCTCTCTCTTACCGCAGCTCAGGTAATGCAGACTGCGCAACAGCTCTACGAGGGCGTAGAGATAGAGGGAGAGGGACAGATAGCTCTCGTTACCTATATCCGTACCGATAGCGTCAGAATATCTACCGAGGCGCAAAATGCCGCAAGAGCTTATATTGAGAAAAATTACGGCAAGGACTACGTTCCCGCTAAGCCGAATATTTATAAGACCAAGGGTGAGGCGCAGGACGCCCACGAGGCTATAAGACCTATATCTCTCGATCGTACGCCTGAGAGCTTAAAGGGTCGTATACAGGCTAATCAGTACAAGGTCTACAAGCTTATCTACGAGCGCTTCCTTGCAAGTCAGGCGGCGGAGGCAGAATACAACACTCTAACTGTCAGAGTATCTGCAAAGAACGAGCCTAACGATTTTGGATTCAGTCTCAAGGGTAAGGCGATGACCTTTGCCGGATATACCGCTATGTACGCTCGTCCCGAGACCCTTAACGAGGAGGAGGGAGAGAGCGCAATGCTTCCCAACCTTTTCGAGGGAGATAGACTTGATATCAAAAAACTCAAGGAAGAGCAGAAATTTACTAAACCCCCATCACGCTACACCGAAGCAAGCCTCGTAAAGGCTATGGAAGAAAATGGTATTGGTAGACCGTCAACTTATGCAAATATTATTTCGGTTATCCACAAGAGAGAGTACGTCGAAAAGCCCGATAAGAAGGTAATGGCGCCTACCGAGCTTGGATTTGCCGTTTGCGATATGATGGTGAGATATTTCCCCGACATTATGGATCTTGGCTTCACCGCTGATATGGAGACCAAGCTTGATAAGATCGAGGAGGGCGGAGTCAAGTGGCAGAAGCTTATATCTGATTTTTATCCTCCCTTTATCTCCAAGGTAAACGCTGCCTACGGAGACGGAATGAAGATGAGGGTCGAGGCAGTCAAGACCGATATCGTTTGTGATAAATGCGGAGCAAATATGGTCATAAGAGAGGGTAAATTCGGCAAGTTCCTTGCTTGTCCCAATTATCCTGAGTGCAAGAACATAAAGTCCATAGAGGAAGAGCCGTCAACGACCTGTCCGATCTGTGGAAAGCCCGTCAACAAGCGTCATTCAAAAACGGGCAAGACCTTTTATGGTTGTACGGGATATCCCGAATGCAAGTTTATGAGCTGGGATCTTCCTGCTCCTAAGCTTTGTCCTAAATGCGCAAACACCATGGTTCAGAGAAAGAACAAGGACACCTTGAACTACGTTTGCACCGACAAAAAGTGCGGACACGTCGAGGTAGTGCAAAGCGGAGAGGATCAAGGTGAATAATACCGTTAGGATAATAGGCGGAGGCTTAGCCGGATCGGAATGCGCTCTTACCCTTGCAAAAAAGGGCTTTAAGGTGATCCTATCCGATATGAAGCCTATCAAAAAAAGTCCTGCTCATCATCTCGACACGCTTTGCGAGCTCGTATGTAGCAACAGCTTAAAGAGCGTCGATCTCACCACGGGATCGGGAGTGCTCAAAAAGGAGCTTGAGCTACTTGGCTCAGAGGTTTTGGAGATAGCCTACGAGTGCGCAGTACCGGCAGGTCACGCATTAGCCGTTGAAAGAGAAAGATTTTCCGCTCTCGTTCACGAGAGACTCCTAAAAAGAGGAGTAGAGATCCGAAATGAGATAGTGTCCGAGATAAACGAGGACGAGATCACCGTAATTGCAACAGGGCCTCTTACCGATCCTGCGCTCGAGCCTACGATAGAAAGGATATCTGGAAAACGACCCTACTTTTTCGATGCTGCTGCGCCCATAGTTACGGGAGAGAGCATTGATATGGATAAGGCGTTTTTCGGCGGAAGATACGGAAAAGGCGGAGACGATTATCTCAATCTTCCGATGAACAAGGAGGAGTATCTTGCTTTTCACGAGGCGCTTTGCTCGGCAGAGTGCGCTCCCGTCAAAGACTTTGAGGGAGAAGAGGTGTTCGAGGGCTGTATGCCCGTTGAGATAATGGCAAAAAGAGGGGTAGATACCCTGCGCTACGGACCGTTGCGTCCCGTTGGCTTTGGCAGACGTGAGGAAAGACCCTACGCCGTGCTTCAGTTGAGAAGAGAGGACAATGAGGGTAGACTTTTTAACCTCGTGGGATTTCAGACGCACTTGAAGTTTCCTGAGCAAAAAAGGGTATTCTCTCTTATTCCGGGACTCAAAAACGCAGAGTTCGTAAGATACGGCGTTATGCATAGAAACACCTTCATCAAGTCCCCCGACGTGATAGGAGAGGATCTTGCCGTGAAGAATATGAAAGGCGTGTATTTCGCAGGTCAGATCACGGGTGTCGAGGGGTATATGGAGAGCGTTATGAGCGGACTAGTCGTAGCTCTCTCGATCACAGGAAAGAGCAAGAAGGGGCTTCCCCTTAATCTACCAAGTGAGAGCGTTACTGGATCGCTTATCGGTTACACCGTGAGAGGAATGGGCGAGGACTATCAGCCCGTCAACGCTAATTTTGGAATACTCCCACCTCTTTTAGAGAGGATTAGAGATAAAG
The DNA here is from genome assembly GCA_045633285.1 of Clostridia bacterium. Classification (GTDB taxonomy): domain Bacteria; phylum Bacillota; class Clostridia; order Christensenellales; family RUG350; genus RGIG2224. Next base: position 7,642 of record JAZQYC010000202.1, read on the forward strand.
AAGAGAGAAAGAAAGCGTACGCAGACCGCGCGGTCAGCGTTATGACCGATTACGTGAAATGGAGGATGGACAATGGAATTTAGAGGAACGACGATCTGTGCAGTTAAAAAGGACGGCGTTACCGCAATCGCAGGTGACGGACAGGTCACCATGGGCGAGAGCGTTATTCTGAAAGGAAACGCCGTTAAGGTCAAAAGAATATACAACGACAAGGTAATACTTGGCTTTGCTGGCTCGGTATCCGATGCGTTTTCGCTTTCGGAGCATTTCGAGGAGATGCTTTCCAAGTATTCAGGAAACCTTATGCGTAGCGCTGTTGAGCTTGCTCAGCTCTGGCGTAGCGATAAGATGGTACGTAAGCTTGAGGCTCTTTTAATAGTAGCCGACAAGGACACGATGCTCATCGTTTCGGGCTCGGGAGAAGTAATTGATCCAAGCGAGGGAGTATGCGCTATCGGCTCGGGTGGAAATTACGCCTTAGCCGCAGCAAGAGCTCTTATTCAAAACACCGATATGGGAGCAGAGGAGATCGCAAAGTCCTCGCTAAAGATTGCAAGCGAGCTTTGCGTGTTCACTAACGACAATATTACCGTGGAGGTGATCAAATAATGAATCTTTCACCTAAGCAGATAGTAGCAGAGCTTGACCGTTATATCATAGGACAGGCTCAGGCAAAAAAGGCAGTTGCTCTTGCTCTCCGTAACCGTTACAGAAGAGCTCAGCTTCCAGATGAGGTAAGAGACGAGATAACTCCCAAAAATATCATAATGAAAGGACCTACCGGAGTAGGTAAGACCGAGATCGCAAGAAGACTTGCAAAACTTGTCAAAGCTCCCTTCGTTAAGGTCGAGGCTACCAAGTACACCGAGGTAGGATACGTTGGCCGTGATTGCGAGTCCATGGTGCGTGATCTGGTGGAGGTAGCGGTAAGGCTCGTTAAGGAAGAAAAAATGGCTGAGGTCAAGACCAAGGCTACCGACGTCGTAGAAAAAAGGCTTTGCGACCTTTTGCTTCCCGTTCGTCGAGCTTCCGCGCCTGATAGAGCAGAGGCTGTATTAAAGGAAGAGATACTCACCGAGCTCAGAGCAGGCAAGCTTGATCATATGACGGTAGAGATACAGACCACCGTTTCTCCCAAGATGGAGCTTCCCGTAGGCTCGGGAATGGAGATAGCTATAGGTAGCGTTTTTGACGGAATGCTTCCCAAGAAGAAAAAGATCCGCAAGGTATCGGTCAAGGAAGCAAGAGAGATGTTTATGCAAGAAGAAGCTGACAAGCTTATTGACCTTGATAGCGTAAACAGCGAGGCTATTTCAAGAGCGGAGCAGGAGGGTATAATCTTTATCGACGAGATCGATAAGATCGCGGCAGGAAGAAAATCAAACGGAGCGGACGTTTCCCGTGAGGGCGTGCAGAGAGATATTCTTCCTATAGTCGAGGGAAGCACGGTAATGACCAAGTACGGCGCTATCCGCACCGATTATATACTTTTCATCGCGGCAGGTGCTTTTCACATTTCTAAGATGGAGGATCTTATCCCCGAGCTTCAGGGAAGATTCCCGATCAAGGTCGAGCTTGAAAGCCTGACGAGAGAGGATTTTTGTAAGATACTCACTCATACCGATAACGCTATTCTTACTCAGTACGCTCAGCTTTTGAGAGTGGACAACGTGGACGTGAAGTTTACGGACGAGGCTATTAGCGAGGTGGCTAAGATCGCTGAGTACGAGAACGAAACAAGCGAAAATATCGGAGCAAGAAGATTGCATACCGTTATGGAACAGCTCCTTGACGATATTTCGTTCAACGCAGACGCGTCCAAGCACGATCTGATCGAAATCATCATTGACAAAAATTACGTTCTTGAGCATCTTGAAAAGACGGTCAAGACCATGAATCTCAAAAAATATATTATTTAACGGACGGACTTATGATCAACATACCAAAAGGAACGAAAGACGCTCTTCCTCAGGATTCATACGGTTTTCTGACGGTAGAGAAAAAGGCAAGAGAGGTTGCTAAACTTTTTAACCTCAACGAGATACGTACTCCTACCTTTGAGCACACCGAGCTTTTCTTGAGAGGTGTGGGAGATACCACGGACGTGGTTGGCAAGGAAATGTATACATTCCTTGACAAGGGTGAGCGCAGTATCACCTTAAAGCCCGAGGGCACGGCAGGAGTTGCAAGAGCTTACATCGAGAGCGGAATGGACAGAAGCGCTTCCCTTCCCGTCAAGATGTACTATATCACTCCGGTATTTCGCTACGAAAGACCCCAATCGGGTAGACTTCGCGAGCATCACCAATTCGGAGTAGAGCTGTACGGCTCGCCCGAGCCTCAGACTGACGCCGAGGTAATAGAGATAGCTAAGACTCTTATGGAATCGGTTGGAATAAAGGGCGCGGAGCTTTTTATCAACAGCATAGGCTGTCCCGATTGCAGAAAAAAATACAACGAGGCGCTGAAAGCCTTTATCAAGGGCAATCTTGATCAGATGTGCCGTGACTGCAAGGAGCGTTTTGAGAAAAATCCTTTGAGACTTCTTGACTGCAAGGAGGAAAAGTGCCGTCAGCTCAACGCAGGCGCGCCTGCAATCCTTGATTATCTTTGCGAGGACTGTAAGGCTCACTTCGAGGGGCTCAAAAAGTGCTTAGAGGAAGCAGGGATCAGCTATAAGGTCAATCCGAGAATAGTAAGAGGACTTGACTATTATACGAGAACGGTATTCGAGTTCATAAACGACGGACTTACCGTTTGCGGTGGCGGAAGATACGACAACCTCGTTGCTCTGCTCGGCGGTAACCATACGCCTGCCGTTGGCTTTGGAATGGGCCTCGAGAGACTTCTGATGATAGCCGAAAAGGAGGGCGCTGATCTCGGCTCGCCCAACGCTCCCGATATTTATATCGCTAACCTCTCTGAAGCAGAGTCCGCTCTGGTCAGAAAGACGGTTTATGCGCTCCGCAAGGAGGGAATATCGGCTGAATGCGATCTTATGAAGCGTAGCTTAAAGGCTCAGATGAAATACGCAGGCAGAGTGGGCGCAAAATATACCACCGTTTTTGGTGAAAGCGAGATCACAAGCGGTATATGCTCTTTGAAGCGTATGTCGGACGGAGAGACCCGTGAGGTTAAAATAGAAGAACTTGCAAATATACTTAAGGAGAATATATAAAAATGGCTAATTTCGGTAAAAAGCGTACCGCAATGTGCGGAGAGTTTAGCGCAAAGGATATAGGCAAAAAGGTAGTGGTGTGCGGTTGGATAGCAAAGTACCGTGACCTTGGCTCTCTCTTTTTTGCAGACGTCAGAGACAGAAGCGGTATCGTTCAGATAGCTTTTGGAGAGAATTACAAGGGCTCGACCGAGCCGTCGAGAATCAAAAACGAGTACGTTATCTGCGCGGAGGGCGTAGTCGTATCCCGTGGAGAAAAGAATATCAACAAAAATATTCCTACCGGTGAGATCGAGATAGACGTGACCGATTACGAGATACTTTCCGCTGCGGCTCTTACTCCATTTCTTATCAGCGACGATGCGACGGCAAACGACGCTCTTCGATTAAAATACAGATATCTCGACCTCAGAAGACCCTCTCTTCAGTCCAATCTTATCATGCGTCATAAAATCTGTCACGCTACCAGAAATTATCTTGACGAGAACGGCTTTTTGGAGGTAGAAACTCCTATTCTTGGAAAATCGACCCCCGAGGGAGCAAGAGACTATCTCGTTCCAAGCCGTATACATCACGGAGCGTTTTACGCGCTTCCTCAGTCGCCTCAGATATTCAAACAGCTTCTTATGGTTTCGGGCTTTGACAGATACTATCAGATAGCTAAGTGCTTCCGTGACGAGGATTTGAGATCAAACCGTCAGCCTGAGTTCACTCAGATAGATATCGAGATGTCCTTTGTAAACGACGAGAATACCGTTATGGATATGACCGAGGGACTAATCAAGCATATCTTCAAAGAGTGCAAGGGAATAGATTTCACCGAGCCCTTTAAGAGAATGCCTTACAAAGAGGCAATGGAACGATTCGGCTCGGATAAGCCTGATACGAGATTCGGCTTAGAGCTCGTGGATATCACCGATATCGTCAAGGATAGCGGATTCGGAGTATTTTCCTCGGTGTGCGCATCAGGCGGTGCGGTAAGAGGTATCAACGCCAAGGGCTTTGCAAAATTTATGAGCAGAAAGGATATCGACGCAACGGGCGAGAAGGTCAAGAACTTCGGTGCTAAGGGTCTTGCGTGGATAGCTCTCAGAGAGGACGCAACGAGCTCGTCGTTCCTTAAGTTTATGACCGAGGAGGAGAGCAAGGCTATTCTTGAGAGAATGGGCGCTGAGACGGGAGATATCGTATTTATCGTAGCTGACAAGAGCAAAGTCGTATATAGAGCGCTTGGAGAGCTAAGACTTTATCTTGCTGAGAAAAACGGCTTGATTGATAAGGAAAAATATGATATAATGTGGATAACGGAGTTCCCTCTTCTCGAATACAGCGACGAGGAGGAGAGATTCGTAGCTGCGCATCACCCATTTACTTGCCCGATCGAGGAAGATCTCGAGTACTGTGAGAGCGATCCTGCAAGAATGAGAGCAAGAGCGTACGATCTCGTTATCAACGGTCAGGAGGCAGGCGGTGGATCTATCCGTATACACGACTCCGCTTTGCAGGAGAGAATGTTCAAGGTGCTTGGACTTACCGAGGAGGAGATCAGAAGCAAGTTCGGCTTCTTCGTAGACGCATTCAAGTATGGTACGCCTCCCCACGGTGGTTTGGCGTTTGGTCTTGACAGGCTCGTAATGCTCTTGACGGGTACGGAGTCTATAAGAGACGTTATCGCATTTCCTAAGGTGCAGAACGCAAGCTGTCCGATGAGCGACGCTCCCGGAGACGTTAGCGAGAAACAGCTTCTTGAGCTTGGCATCTCTATACTTAAAGAAAAGGAGGAGTAATATGAACGAATTTATAGTTCCCGTTACAAACGAGAATTTTGAAGAAGTGATCAAGGACGGGGTAGTGCTGGTTGACTTTTGGGCGACCTGGTGCGGACCTTGCAGAATGCTTTCTCCCGTAATCGACGAGATAGCTAAACAAAACGCAGGACGTATCACCGTTGCTAAAGCTGACGTGGACGAGTGCGAGAGCACGGCAATGAAGCTTGGACTCGTTTCCGTTCCGACAGTCAAGATATACGTAAACGGTGTAGAAAAGGAAAGCTTTTCGGGTGTAAGATCCCAAGCAAATATACAGGAAATAATCGATAGATATATCGAAGAATAATCGGAGGACAAAATGGTAGATTTAAGTATTATCAAATCGGTAGACAAAGAACTTTTCGAGGCAATGAACGCCGAGCTTAACAGACAGCGTGGCAACATTGAGCTTATCGCAAGCGAGAACTTCGTTTCACCCGCAGTTATGGCGGCTGCTGGAAGCTTCTTTACGAATAAGTACGCAGAGGGATATCCCGGAAAGCGTTATTACGGTGGTTGCGAGCACATGGACGTCGTTGAAGACCTTGCAAGAGAAAGAGCAAAGGAGCTCTTTGGAGCAGAGCACGCTAACGTTCAGCCTCATTCGGGAGCTAACGCAAACTTTGCCGTTTACGTTGCAATGCTCAACCCCGGCGACACCGTAATGGGTATGAATCTCGCTCACGGCGGACATCTTACTCACGGTAGCAAGGTAAACGTTTCGGGTAAATATTTCAATTTTGTCCCCTACGGTGTATCCGCTGAAACGGGAAGAATAGATTACGACGAGGTCAGAAAGACCGCTCTCGAGTGCAAGCCCAAGCTTATAGTTGCAGGCGCAAGCGCATACCCAAGAGTAATTGATTTCCCCGCGCTCAGAAAGATCGCTGACGAGGTAGGAGCTTACCTTATGGTAGATATGGCTCATATCGCAGGTCTTATCGCGGCAGGACTTCACCCCTCTCCCGTACCTTACGCAGATTTCGTTACCACCACCACTCACAAGACTCTCCGTGGTCCTCGTGGCGGTATGATCCTTTGCAAAGCTGAGTACGCTGCTCAGATCGATAAGGCTATCTTCCCCGGAACGCAGGGCGGACCTTTGATGCACATCATTGCGGCAAAAGCAGTTTGCTTGAAAGAAGCGCTCACTCCTGAGTTCAAGACTTATCAGGCTCAGATACTCAAGAACGCTAAGGCTATGGAAAAGGCTTTGCTTGCAGGCGGAGTTAACCTCGTATCGGGAGGAACGGACAACCATCTTCTTCTTCTCGACCTTACCAGCAAGGGAGTTACGGGCGTAGAGCTTGAGACCATGCTCGACAAGGTAAACATCACCGTTAACAAGAACGCTATTCCCTTCGATACTCAGAAGCCATCAATTACGAGCGGTATCAGAATCGGAGCACCCTCTATCACCTCTCGTGGATTTGACGAGGAGGACAGCAAGAAGGTCGGCGAGCTTCTCGTTAAGATCATTGACAAAAAAGAAGAGGCTTTCGACGAGGTAAGAGCAGAGGTCAAGGTTCTTTGTGACAAGAGACCCTTGTATGCGCGCGATATAATGTAATAAGTAGGCGTACTTTCGAGTACGCCTTTTAACTTAAAAAAACTTATTATTTTTTTAAAAAAAGATTAGGAGATAAAAATGAAAAACGAATTATTCAGAAAGGCAGACGTAGTTAAAGAGGTCGAAAAGCATAAGGATCTGATGTTTGACGTATTTGAGTACATGAGAAAGAATCCTGAGCTTGGTTGGAAAGAGTATAAGGCTAACGAGAGAATGATGGCTGAGTTTGAAAAGCTCGGCTACAAGGTAGAGCGTCCCGAGGGTGTTACGGGCTTTTGGACGACTATAGATACGGGAAGACCGGGAAAGACTGTTGCTATTCTCGGCGAGCTTGACAGCGTTATTTGCGCTGCTCACCCCGACGCTGATCCCGTAACGGGCGCAGTACATTCCTGCGGACACAATTTCCAGTCTGCTTCTCTTCTCGGCATAGTTGCAGCCCTTACCAATAAGGACCTATTGAAGGGACTTAGCGGAAAGATCAAGCTTATTGCAGTTCCGGCAGAGGAGGGCTGTGAGGTAAGCTATAGAGCAGGTCTTATAAAGGAGGGCAAGATATCCTTTGCGTCTGGAAAGCAAGAATTTATCAAGCGTGGAGTATTCGACGACGTTGATATTGCTTATATGAATCACGCAGGAAGAGATACCGAGAGCTATATTCTTCTGAACCGTGGATCAAACGGCGTTGTAAGAAAGAGCGTTACCTTTGAGGGAGTAGCTTCTCACGCAGGCGGAAGCCCCGAAAAGGGAGTTAACGCGCTTTATGCGGCAAACGTTGCTCTTATGGCTATCAACTCTCTCCGTGAGACCTTCACCGAGGACGAATACATCAGAATACATCCTATTATCACTAAGGGTGGAGATATCGTTAATACCATTCCCGACGACGTTAAGCTCGAAAGCTACGTAAGAGGATCAAATCCCGATTCTATCAAAAAAGCAAACGACAAGGTAAATAGAGCTATTGCAGGCGCAGCACTTTCCTTGGGCGCAAACGCTAGGATCGTGGATATCGCAGGATCAATGGCAAGACACGACAGTATGCCTCTTCGTGACGTTTTCTACGACGTATCGGTTGAGCTTTTCGGAAAGGAAAACGTAAAGGTCAGCGACAAGTGGCTCCCATCGTCTACCGATATGGGTGACGTAACGGCTATCATGCCCGCTCTTCACGGATATGTCAACGGAGCGATCGGACACGGACACGGCTCGGATTATTGCATTCCCGATCCTAGGACCTGTTGTGCAAGATCTGCAAGTCAGCAGATAAGAGTTGCTCAGGAGCTTTTGAAAGACGATTGCGCTCTTGCAAACGAGATCATTGCAAAGACTCCTATCGCATTCCCCGACAGAAAGGAATACCTTGCATTCCTCAATTCCTTGATGAGAGATTTCAAAGCTATTGAATACACCGAGGACGGCGCGAAGATCAATTTATAAGTTTTTAGCGGTCAGCAATTTTACTGACCGCTAAACCATTTATATGAATAGTGATGCGATTTTTTGTGAAAAAAATTTAATAAATTATCAAAAATCGCTATTAAAAAGTTGACAAAGTCAGGGCTAAAGCAATATAATTTATTCACAGGAGCAAAAAAATGACTAGAAACTTCGCTTTTTATTACGGATACTTTTTTTACTTTAGCCATATTGAGTGAATATCGGTTATTTTTGCGCTATACGAATTTTTGTTAAATAAAATGACCGAATTCACGTTCGGTCATTTTTTAATTGTGAGGGTATTATGATTATTATTATCAAGAAAAGCTACGAAGAAAGACAGCTTGACAATCTCGTCAAATGGGTCAAACAGCAGGGCTTAGAGGTCGACCTTTCAAAGGGTGATCACTCTACCGTAATGGGTCTTATAGGTGATACGAGCAAGATCGATATCGACCTCGTTCGCTCTATGGAGATCGTCGAAAACGTCAGACGTATCCAAGAGCCGTTTAAGTCTGCAAACCGCAAATTCCACCCCGAGGATACTATCGTAGATATCGGTGGACATAAGTTTGGCGGAGATAATTTTCAGATAATCGCAGGACCTTGCTCAATAGAATCCGAGAAGCAGATCATCGAGGTCGCGCAAAGCGTCAAGGAGGCAGGAGCTACGCTCTTAAGAGGCGGAGCGTTCAAGCCGAGAACCTCGCCTTACGCGTTCCAAGGTCTCAGAGAATCGGGTATCGAGCTTCTTTTGAAAGCAAAGAAAGAAACGGGTATGCCTATCGTTACCGAAA
>JAZQYC010000203.1:0-2434 GCA_045633285.1 Clostridia bacterium
CGCTGTATAACGAATTTGCGACCTTAGCTATGCGTATACATCTTGGAGGAGTGACCCTTTTTTGTATGCAAAGAGGTTGCGCAATATTTATGCAGTCTCTCGGAAAGCCCATGCTATCGGCGTTTACTACCTTTTTGAGAGAACTTCTTCTCAATATCCCGATGATCGTGATATTTGCAAGCCTTTTTGGGGTGACTGGCACTCTTTTTGCGTCTCCCGTTGCGGATATTATCTCTTTCACGGTGACATTGATAATCACCCTCAAGGTAGTCGGAAAGTTCGTAAAAGACAGGAGCGTTCAGTAAAACAAAAAACGACAAATGAGCTTAGCAACATTTGTCGTTTTTTTTAGGATAATATCCGATAAAGCTCTCCTTATTTGCTTGCGCTCGAGCTTTTTCTCTGGCGAGCAGAGCCGGAAGCCTTGTTCTGCTGAGCCTTGGTCTCGGCCTTTACGTTTTCGGGCATAGCGTTATTAACGCCCTGATTCTTCTTATTCATGGTTTTTCACCTCCTTTTTTTGTTATTTTGAGCAAAAATTAAAGGAATATGCAACAAAGCGTTTGACAATCTTCTTTAAAAAATATAAAATATATAAAATATACAAAAGCCGTCGAGGACAAACGGCAAAAAAAGGAGCCGAAATGAGCAAAATTATTAAAGAAGGACTTACTTTTGACGACGTACTGCTTATACCGCAGCGTTCCGAGGTCGTACCTAAGGACGTAGACCTTTCGACCTATCTGACTAAGGATATCAAACTCCGCATGCCTCTTATCAGCGCGGCTATGGACACGGTTACCGAGTACGAAATGGCTATCGCTATGGCTAGAGAGGGTGGTATGGGTATCATACATAAGAACCTTTCTATCGACGAGCAGGCTAGCCAGGTCGATAAGGTAAAAAGAAGTGAGAACGGTGTTATCACCAATCCTTTCTTCCTTGCTCCCGAGAACATGGTTACCGAGGCGCTTGAGCTTATGCGTAGATACAAGATAAGCGGTGTACCTATCGCAAAGGACGGCAAGCTCGTTGGTATTCTTACCAACCGTGACCTCAGATTCGAGACTAATTTCGATCAGCCTATCTCAAACGTTATGACCAAGGACAATCTCGTTACCGCTCCCGTAGGTACTACTCTTATGGAGGCGCAGAAGATCCTCGGCAAGCATCGTATTGAGAAGCTTCCTATCGTAGACGAGAACTTCATGCTCAAAGGTCTTATTACGATCAAGGATATCGAGAAGAATATCAAGTATCCTAACGCAGCAAAGGACAAGAACGGCAGACTTTTGGTCGGAGCGTCCGTTGGAACGGCTGCAGGATATATGGATAGAGTTAACGCCTTGGTAGATGCTAAGGTAGACGTGCTCGTCGTAGACACCGCGCATGGACACAACAGCATGGTTCTTGACGTTGTCAAGACTATCAGAAACAAATATCCCGATCTTACTATCGTTGCAGGTAACGTAGCAACGGCAAGCGCAACGCACGATCTTATCGAGGCAGGCGCTGACGTCGTTAAGGTAGGTATCGGACCCGGATCTATTTGTACGACTAGAATTATCGCAGGTATAGGCGTTCCTCAGGTAACGGCTATTATGGACTGCGCAGAGGAAGCTGACAAATACGGTAAGCGTGTAATTGCAGACGGTGGTATCAAGTACAGCGGTGATATCGTTAAGGCTCTTGCATCAGGCGCAAGCGCAGTAATGGTAGGTAGCCTCCTTGCAGGTACAAAAGAAAGCCCCGGAGAGATCGAGATCTTCCAGGGAAGAAACTTCAAGACCTACAGAGGTATGGGCTCGCTTGCTGCAATGGCTGCAGGAAGCAAGGACAGATATTTCCAGCAGGACGCAGTTAAGCTCGTTCCCGAGGGAGTAGAGGGTAGAGTTCCTTACCGTGGACCTCTTTCCGATATCGTATTCCAGCTTGCAGGCGGTATCCGTTCCGGTATGGGATATTGCGGAATGCCCACGATCGAGGATCTCAGAACTAAGGCTCAGTTTGTCAAGATCACCAACGCATCTTTGATCGAGAGCCATCCTCACGACATTTCGATCACCAAGGAATCACCTAACTACAGCACGAGAGGTTAATCATAAAAGCCGTTCCGCAGAACGGCTTTTTGTAAGTAATTATGGAGATAGGACTGAGCACGGCAACCTTTTTCGGCAAATCACTCACGGAGGATTCGTTTGACCTTATAAAAAAGGCGGGAGTGAGCGTTGCCGAGGTATTTCTAACGACCTTTTCGGAGTACGAAGAGGATTTTGGAGATATTTTAGTAGAGAAAAAGGGCGATTTGAGAGTGCATTCCGTGCACACTTTGACCAGTCAGTTCGAGCCACAGCTTTCAAATAGAGCAGAGCGCACGAGAGAGGACGCTTTTAAAATTTTGAATAAGGTCTGCTCGACTATGAGAAAGCTCGGG
>JAZQYC010000204.1:0-5411 GCA_045633285.1 Clostridia bacterium
GTATATGAACGGTGAGAAAAGTCCGAAGAATATCGTGTGCAAGGTGGTAGAACAAGCAAAAAATATGGATTTACCGCCTTTAAGATTCGATATAACCAAAGGTATACCTATGGAAGCGGGGTTAGGCGGTTCTTCTGCCGACGCTGCGTGCGCATTAAGGCTTATCGAGCGTGAGTTTGGCGAGGTAATGAATCCTCTTGCTTTTGGCTCGGACGTTCATTTTATGGTGACGGGAGGTCTTGCAAGAGTAGAGGGAGTAGGCGATATGCTTACCGATTACGATCCCCTTGATCTGAGTCTCGTTATTTGTAAGGGCAGGGGCGGAGTTTCAACTAAAGAGGCGTATTCGCTATTTGACAGGGAAGGAGTAAGCACAGACGTAGGAGTGGTCGAGATAATAGATCTTCTAAGACGAGGCGAGCTTGACAAGGCTGGAAAATATCTGTTTAACGATCTGCAATCGGTATCAGAAATAATAAATCCCGAGGTGAAAAGATCTCTTGATCTTATGAAAAAGCACACGCCACTTGCTCTTATGAGCGGATCGGGTAGCTCGGTCTTTGGAATATTTGATAGCAAAAAAGAGGCAGAGCGAGTACAAGCACTCCTTACTCCCGACGTAGAATACGTCAAGGCAACGACGACCAGTCCCGTGGGAGTTATTTTAGAGATAGATTAAAAAGTTGATAATTGTTCAAAATAAAAGAGGGTATAGCCCTCTTTTTTTGTATCAAAAGAAAGATTTTCACAATAATTTCATATATAAATGATAGCATAATAAAAGACTGAGACTCTATATAGAGGTAAAAATGAAAAGAAAGACGATCAAAATTTTGATAATAGCCCTCGTGGTAATTCTCCTTTCGTTTTCGTCCGGATGTAATTTTGGCGGATTGCTCGGATATATGACGGGCAATTTTCCAAGTAGCGATATAGGAGGCGGAGATCAGAATACGCCTAATACTCCAAGCACGCCCAATATCGCTGACTCCGACGTTTATATCAACAAGGGGAACGCTACTACTCAGACGGGTGGATTAGCTGACGTGGTTGAGGAGGTCGCTCCATCGGTGGTCGAGATATCAGCAAGCTACGCATATACCTACGTCATAGACGGCTCGGATTACGCTAAGGAATCAAGAGGTAGCGGTATCATTCTAAAAAAAGACGATGAGAGCATCTATATCGTGACCAATCAGCACGTCGTTCAGGATGGCTACGATCTCACAAATAACTACGGAAGACCGTTGTACAAATTCGTCAGCATGAATATCACGGTAAGGCTTACTAGCGGTATGGAATACAAAGCTACCAAGGTATTTGACGACGAGAGTGGAGATATTGCCCTTTTGAAGATATCAAGAAGCGAATTTACGAGCTACGAGCTGTACCTTGATGTAAAGGTAGCGGGCATTCAGAGTGTGTATTCCGTTTCGGAGGGAGAGAGAGTTTTTGCAATAGGCAATCCTTTAGGAACGCTCGGCGGAACGGTCACGGCAGGCATAATCAGCGCTACCGAAAGAGAAATACAGGTAGACAAAAACGTGAAGATGAGCCTTATTCAGATGGACGCTGCGGTCAACGAGGGTAATTCGGGCGGTGCGCTCTTTAATTACGAGGGCAAGCTCGTCGGCGTGGTAAACGCCAAGATATCAAGAACGGGCGTTGAGGGACTTGGGTTTGCTATCCCGATCTCTACCGCGCTTGAGATAATTCACGGGGCAGGGCATCTCACCGATATCACCTTTGAGGAGGTTAATCAATGAAAAGATTAAGCAGGGTTTACCTATATATAATATTGATAATTATGCTCGTAGCGGTTTCACTTTTTGGTGGATGCTACAACAGAACCGTGTTTTATTACGGAGACGGCAATACCCCGAATACCACCCCTCAGGCGGAGGTCAAGGAGCTTTCTGAGTCCTTGAGCCAGCTGTCTGGAGCGAGCGTTAAGGTCAACACGGTAGAGAACGCTGGTTCGGTCAAATCTATTACGGAGGTGACCTCGATGGTTGCAAACAGCGTAGTTGAACTTAACGTGACTGCGCAGGGCTCGGCAGCCTCGGGTAGCGGAATACTCTTTGCAACGAGCGACACCAAGTATTATATTCTTACCAATCACCACGTTATAGAGGGCGCAACCACCGTCAAGTGCGTTCTTACCGACGGAACGGAAAAGACTGCTACCGTGGTTGCAAGCGACGCTGACTCCGATATCGGCGTAGTGACCATTGGAAAAACGGGTGTAGACGGAGAAAAATACAAGAGCGTGGTAATTCCCTCGGACGATTATAAGATAAGGGTAGGAGATACAGCGATTGCAATAGGTAACCCTCTTGGAACGCTTGGCGGAACGGTAACGGCAGGTATAGTAAGCGCCCTCGACAGGCAGGTTAGTGTGGAAGGAGTTACCATGACTCTTTTGCAGACTGACGCTTCTATCAATCAGGGTAATTCAGGCGGAGGCCTATTTGACGCCTACGGTCAGCTGATAGGAGTCGTCAACGCCAAGATGATGGCGTCTGGAATCGAGGGACTTGGCTTTGCTATTCCGGTAAAGACCGCGGTATCGGTAGCAAGTGATCTTATCACTAAGGGCTACGTTTCGGGAAGACCTATGATAGGAGTTAACTTGCTTGAACTTAATTCAAGCGATAAGAGAGTAAACTTTTTGCTTGAGCTAAGCGAGGACGATTACGACGAGTGGAACGGATATTTGAGAAGCACGGGCAATGCGCTTGGTCTATATGTCTACAAGGTCACAAACGAGGCAAGCGGACTCAAGGTGGGTGACTATATCGTAAGCGCAGACGGTACGCAGGTAGCAACGAGAAACGAGTTTGGAACGATCCTTGCAGGACACAAGGTCGGAGATAATATGACTATCGTAGTTAAGCGTGGAGGAAAGAACGTCACCGTAGTCGTCAAGCTTATTGAAAAAACGGCGTCTTAAAATTAAACCCACTTTAAAAGGTGGGTTTTTTTATCTCTGAATATATTTTTCGCAAACGGTTTTCTTTTTGACTGAAACGTGTTATAATTAAATTATGAGAATCGCAGGATATAACAAATTAACCTTGCTCGATTATCCGGGTAAGATGGCGTGTACCGTTTTTTTGGCAGGATGCAATCTGAGATGTCCGTTTTGTCATAACGCAAGTCTCGTGCTGACTCCAAATACTCAGCCTGATATCAGCATTGAGGAATTCGAGAGCTTTTTGGATAAGAGAAAAGGCATGCTCGAGGGCGTTTGCGTGACGGGAGGAGAGCCTACCTTAAATCCCGAGCTTCCCTCTTTTTTGAGAATGATCAAGGATAAGGGGTATCTCGTCAAGCTTGACACCAACGGTACTAACCCCGATATGCTCGAGGAGCTAGTGAGCTTCGTTGACTATTTTGCTATGGATATCAAGAACTCCAAGGAGCTTTACGCAGAAACGGTGGGTATAGGCAACTTTGACCTTGCGCCGATAGAGCGTAGCGTGGAGATACTTATGAAAAAGGCGGAGTGCTACGAGTTCAGAACCACCCTCGTTCACGAGCTTCACGACCTTGATTCAATAGAGAAGATCGGCGAATGGCTGAGGGGCGCAAGGGCGGTATATCTTCAGCAGTTCAAAGATAGCGGAGACGTTATCGGAGGGGGCTTTTCCTCGCCCGAGGCAGATTTTGTGAAAAAGACGGAGGAAATACTTTCAAAATACGTAAAATACGTATCAGTACGAGGATAATTCCTACTTTTTAAGTATAATTTTTAGAAAAATGATTTTCCCACGACCGCAATATGTTGTGGGAAATTTTTTTATTTTTCCCCAAGATGTTGTGTTTTTCCCTTGACATTGGGCATATATTGTGGTAGTATGTTAAGGCAAAACACTAAAGGAGAAGAAATTATGTTCAAGGTTATTAAAAGAGACGGACAAATCGCAGATTTTAATATCAATAAGATCAGCGAAGCTATCAAAAAAGCTTTTGATGCTCAAGACAAACAGTACGTAGATAATATTATTGACTTGCTTGCCCTGCGTGCCTCTGCGGACTTTGAAGGAAAGATTAAGGAGGGACTCGTTCACGTCGAGGATATTCAGGACAGCGTAGAGCACGTTCTCGAGCAGTCTGGTTATACCGACGTTGCAAAGGCATACATTCTCTATCGTAAGCAGAGAGAAAAAATGCGTAATATGAAATCGACCATTCTTGACTACAAGGACGTAGTTAACAGCTACGTTAAGCTCGAGGACTGGCGTGTTAAGGAGAATTCCACCGTTACTTATTCGGTAGGTGGACTAATTCTTTCTAACTCTGGCGCAATTACTGCAAACTATTGGCTTTCAGAGATCTACGATGAGGAGATCGCATACGCTCACAGAAACGCTGATATCCACATTCACGACCTTTCGATGCTCACGGGATACTGCGCAGGCTGGTCACTTCGTCAGCTTATCAAGGAGGGTCTCGGCGGTATAAGAGGAAAGATCACCTCTGCTCCTGCTGCTCACCTTTCAACGCTCTGTAACCAGATGGTCAACTTCCTCGGTATCATGCAGAACGAATGGGCAGGCGCTCAGGCTTTCTCCTCCTTTGATACCTATCTTGCTCCCTTCGTTAAGGTGGACAATCTTTCTTACAAGGAAGTTAAGCAGTGCATTCAGTCCTTTATATACGGCGTAAATACTCCCAGCCGTTGGGGTACTCAAGCTCCCTTTACCAATATTACTCTTGACTGGACCGTTCCTGCCGACCTTGCTGAGCTTCCTGCTCTCGTTGGCGGTAAGGAAATGGATTTCAAGTACAAGGATTGTGAAAAGGAGATGGCTCTCGTTAATAAAGCGTTCATCGAGATCATGATCGAGGGTGACGCAAACGGCAGAGGATTCCAGTATCCTATTCCTACTTATTCAATAACGAGAAACTTTGATTGGTCGGAGACCGAGAACAACAAGCTTCTCTTTGAAATGACGGCTAAATACGGCACTCCGTATTTCTCAAACTACATCAACAGTGACATGGAGCCCAGCGACGTCAGAAGTATGTGTTGCAGACTTCGTCTCGACCTTCGTGAGCTTCGCAAAAAGTCAGGCGGATTCTTCGGAAGCGGTGAGTCCACCGGATCAGTTGGCGTAGTTACTATCAATATCCCGAGAATTGCATACCTTGCAAAGGACGAAAAGGACTTTTATGCTCGTCTTGACAAGCTTATGGATCTTTCGGCTCGTTCGCTCAAGATCAAGAGAAACGTTATCACCAAGCTTTTGAACGAGGGACTTTATCCTTACACCAAGAGATACCTCGGTACTTTCAACAACCACTTCTCAACGATCGGCTTAGTTGGTATGAACGAGGCAGGTCTCAACGCTAACTGGATAAAGGCTGACCTTACTGAGGCGAAGGCTCAGCAGTTTGCAAAGGAC
>JAZQYC010000205.1:0-4158 GCA_045633285.1 Clostridia bacterium
AGCACTTAAAGAACTTGACGATGCTTTGACTTTGCACGATTTTAGAGTGGTCAAAGGATTTACTCACACAAACGTGATTTTCGACGTGGTAATGCCGTTCAATGCAAACTACTCGCACGAAGATATCAAAGTCAAGGTAAACGAAAAACTTGCAACTTACGAAACACAATATTACGCAGTAATTGAGTTTGATACAAACTTCAATAACTAACAAAAAAGGCATTCGATTGAATGCCTTTTTTGTTGAGATTAGTCTGTAAGCCGAGTTCTGTATTTGACAGTCATCTATCTAGACGCATAGTTACCTATGCGTTCAAGCGATTTTTGAGAGTCGGCGGGCCACCATAACACTCTCTTCTCTTGCACCAAGTGGGGTTTACATAGCCTGTCTTGTTACCAAGACGCTGGTGAGCTCTTACCTCGCCTTTCCACCCTTACAACTTGCGTTGCGGTATATCTCTGTTGCACTTTCCTTAAAGTCGCCTTCACCGGGAGTTACCCGGCACTCTGCCCTGTGGTGCTCGGACTTTCCTCATCTTTCGATGCGACTGTCTGGCTAACTCAACAATATTGTAACACAATAATTATTTTTTTACAAGAAAAAATTACCTGAAGACTGAAGCCTTGATATTTTTTTCTTGATACGCTGAATAGCGTTATCAACGGCTTTGGTGCTAAGCCCCGTATTATCACCGATCTCTCTATAGGTTGAGCCTTGTAGATAATATCGAAGCACCTCGTAGTCCTCACTCTTCAAATTATCACGGATAGCGCTCATTAAGCTATCGTAATTCTCCTTTTTGATATATATCTCCTCGGGGTTAGATCCCTCAGCCTCGATCTCCTTGCCCTTGAATCCGTCCTCGCACTCAGGATCAGCAAATAGATCTATCGGCACGAAATCCTTCATAGGCTCGTTCTTTTTTGAGCAATCCTTTCTGATAACGTCGTAGATATGTCTTTTGATGCAGAGTATAGAAAAGCTCCTAAAGCTTGCTCCCTTGTCAGTGCTGTACGAGGAGATTGCATTTGTCAATCCTATCATACCCTCTTGGATAAGGTCGTCGTACTCACCCATTGACAAAAAATATCCTCTTGCCTTGGATCTTACTACTCCCTTGTACCGCTCAAGTATCTCGGTCTCAGCGCTTTTGTCACCCGATTGGGCTTTTTTTACGAGCTCCTCGTCCGTCAACATTTTTTCACCCTCTGTCTGACTACCTCGTAAAGAGCAATACCTGTTGCAACCGATGCGTTCAGGGAGTTGACCTTGCCAAACATCGGAAGAGATAAAATACCGTCGCAAACCTTACGAGTGGTCGGATGCACTCCTTCACCCTCACCGCCAACCACTATTGCGCAAGGGCCTGTGAGGTCGGTATCGTATATGCTGTCTCCGTCCATATCAGCAGCGTATACCCAGATATTTTTCTCCTTAAGCTGTTCGATAGCGTAGCTGATATTGGTAACTCTTGCAACCTTAACGTGCTGAGTAGCGCCTGCCGATACCCTGACAACGGTCTCGTTGACCTGACAGGATCTGTGCTTGCCGATAATAATTCCGCTAGCTCCTGCGCACTCTGCTACTCTGATGACGCTACCAAGGTTATGCGGATCTTCCACACCGTCAAGAATTACGATAAGAGGATTATCCGCACTTAATATTTCCTCTAAGCTCGAATACTCAAAATCAGTCACGGTAGCTATCATTCCCTGATGTCTGCCCGTAACGCTCTCTCTATCCAAAACCTCGCGCGTGACGTAGGAGATCTTGACTCCTTTCTCTCTTGCAAGAGCAACCACCGACGAGGTATCACGATCGCTCGCGCCCTTCAAAACGGTGATCTTTTCTATAGTAGTTCCAGCCTTAAACGCTTCTCTGACGGCGTTTTTACCTTCAATCTTCATTACGTACCTCTAAAAGTTCCTCTATTCTATCGCTTCTTCCCGTAAGATACAAAAAACCGAGAAGTGCCTCGAAGCCACTTGCCTCACGGTACTCTGACTGCGAAGCGTGGGAGGGATAATTGTGTATTTTTGCATTTCTTGCTCTTTTGAACACGCCAAGCTCTATCTCTGAAAGGTAAGGCAAAAGCTCTCTTACTCTCTTTGACTGAGCCTCAGCGCAAACGGTGGCGTTTGCCTTTTTTGTTAGCTCGCCCGATTTAAAATCTCCAGATAAGCAAAATTCGCTTCTTGCAATAAGCGAATATACCGAATCGCCCACGAACGCAAGGGTAAGCGGGCTGATAAGCAAAGCTTTTTCTGGAGTGATAGCTTGATTAATTTTCGGAATCGTTTTCAATAATTTCCTCTTTCGTTTGATTTGAGTTGAAGCCGAACGACTTAAACACCCGACCTACGGGCTTGTATATAAGGCACGCAAGGGCGCAATTGACTGCAACTATTATAAGTTGCATGGTGTTTCTCGTGACCAGATACAGTAGGTAGGGAGTCTTGGAATTATACATTATATACCAGGTCGTGGAATTGATAAGCACGGAGCACACGATAAAGCTCATAGCAAAGCCGATAACGGTCTTTGCAACCGTGGGAAGCCTCTTAAACACCTTAAACGCCACCCAGGGAAGAACGCCCAAAAGTCCCGAGGATATAGTGACGGTTGGAGCGTAAGGTCCTTTGGGAGCTATGATGCACCCAATAACGTCACCTATCACACCTACCGCAAACCCCTCCACGGGACCCATAAACACACCGCTGACGAATGATATAAGATATGTAAAAGATAGACTTATATCAGGCGTCAGATTGATAGCGTACGCATTGAATACGATGGAAAGAGCGGAAAGTAATGCGATCGAGCACAAACGGAACGTACTGTTTTTTGACATAATAAAAACCTCTCAAAGCTTATTGAAGAGGTCCATTGGTAATACAAATATATGTACCTGCAACGGACGCGACTGTTTATCGCAGGATCACCTTTCGTTTGCGGACGACATCCCATTCCGCAACACTTAACGCAAACAGCCTACTCTGCTAACAAGATTGTATCACTTAGGAGATTTCGTGTCAAGCGTTTAGCCCTTGAGACTGCTTAATTTGATCTCGCTTTCTATCTCCCGCCTGAGCGTAAGGTACGCCTCTGAAAGATCAAGGATATATCTTTGTCTTCCTCTTTCGTCAAGAGAATCAAATACCGCCCTGTTAATAAGCAAACCGATAGGATTGGTGACGGTCTCACCGAGAATCTCTCTATCCACTATCTCACGAACGGTATTTCGGACGCTCTCAGAGTACCTCGCCTTGTGATTACAATCGTGACGGGTCTTGTACACGCCGTGCACGAACTCCTCTCCAACACCACTTTCCTTGGCTCTCACGATATCCTCGTCACGGCTCTTGTACATATCCTCCCAATAACCGCTTTTTAGTCTGCTTTTTGCCTCACTTGCAATTTTCTTGATTGACGTTTTCATATTATTTCCTCCAACGAGCAAGATACACCAAAGGCACGAGCTTTTCAAGCCTCGCCCGAGCCGTTTATCCGCCTTTTGGGAATAAATGGGAAAATTATCTGATTTTAGTTAAAAAAATTGCAGATTTTGACTTTTTAGGTGTCAAAACCTGCAATTTATCTGCAATATTTATGAAATATCCACTCTATTTTACTTTTTTATACAGAGTTCTTACTTTTTCCCTAAGATCCTCAACGTCACCAATATTTTCAATCGTTACGAGATTGGGATAAATAATTTGGTCAAGCTCGCTCTGAGCACGGAAGATCGCCTCAACCTCACGTCTTTCTCTTGCGTCACGGCGCATTACTCTATTCAGCCTTATCTCACGGTCGCATTCAACCTGCCAGACCTCGTCAAAGCGCTCCGCCCATTCTTTCGTCAAAAGCGGGACTTCAACAAAAGCCTCTTGTCTTCCCTCGCACTCCTTGATTATTCTTTTCAATATCTCAGGGTGAGCAATAGAATTGAGCTTTGCTCTTTTTTCATCGTCAGAAAAAACTATATCCTTGAGCCTCTGCTTATCAAAGCTTCCTCGCTCAAAAGCCTCGGGAAAGCTCGCTCTCAAAAGGTCAAGGTATTCCTTGCTTTCAAGTAGATTGCGGTTGATCTCGTCACAAGACAAAGCAAAAGCTCCGAGCCTTCTCAGCTCGGCAAGAACTTCGCTTTTTCCGCTACC
>JAZQYC010000206.1:0-1155 GCA_045633285.1 Clostridia bacterium
TTTCGCGCCCAAAGGCGGAAGATACAGAGAGATCTGATTTGAATAAAATAGAAAAACACGCTACGACGTAGCGTGTTTTTTTTACATATCATCTGAAAACTTAATCAAAGCTGATTATACTCTAAGCTATTATTAACTTGGCGATAATACGGCTTTTTCTTCTTTTATTTGTCTGGAGAATTTTCTGCGTGCAAAATATCCGAATACAAAATGAGTTATTGCAGTTAAAGTCCAAGACGTCGGGTATGAAATATAGAGCATCTCGATAATTGGGTACGCCTGAAATACCGTCATTACCCACACAACTCTCAGAGCGCATGCTCCAAGCAGAGATATTATGGTAGAGGTGACTGATTTTCCCATACCTCTCAGCACTCCGCTTCCAACTTCCATAAATGCGAGAGTAAAATATGGAAATACCTGATATCTTAGTCTCTTATTAGCTGTTTCAAACGCTATCTGATCAAGACTACCTTCGATTCCGGGAACGACACCGTAAAGTGATAATAAGGACGGGAAAAATAATGTGATCAGTCCTGCGAACACCGCAACTGTCATAAAGGATAATGTGTAACTGCAAAGTAAGATCTTGCTAAGTCTTTCGCTCTTTTTTGCTCCGACGTTCTGGCTGACAAAGGTGATAGTTGCTTGATAGACGGCGTTTTGGGTGGTATATACGAATGCCTCGAGGTTTCCTGCCGCTGCGTGACCCTTGACGACGGGCTGAAAGGCTGCGTTTGGTGCAACCATATTGTTGACCTGCAAAACTGAGGACTGTATTACGAGGTTTGATATTGAAAATAGCGATCCTTGAATAGCAGCAGGTATGCCGATATGGATAATACTACCAAAAGAGGCTCTGTCCAAACGGAGCTTTTTTAATCTGAATCTGCAAGGAGAATTATCCTTAGAAAGAACGATGAGCAGAATGAGAGCTGACAAAACGTTAGCAATAGCGGTCGCTCCAGCTACTCCCTCTACACTAAGCCCTAGCACGAGAACGAAAAAGAGATTCATACATACGTTTGATACGCCTGATAGTGACAATACGAATAAAGGAGTTCTCGTGTCTCCTTTAGCTCTGAATATTGCTATGAGGTAGTTAGTCAATGCTATAAAAGGCGTACCAAGTAGATAGATCTGAGTATAGGTGAC
>JAZQYC010000207.1:0-4814 GCA_045633285.1 Clostridia bacterium
CGTTATTTCTCCCGTTGGTCAGCTCACCTATAAAGGTAAGGATATGATCATCAACGAGGGCAAAATGGGTGAGATCACCGAGAAGCTCTACGACAGAATGACCGGAATTCAGACCGGAAGATACGAAGACAAATACGGTTGGGTAGTTAAGGTAAACTAATCGGATAAGCCTTGAAAGAGAACGGAAGCAGACATTTTCTATATAGTGATGCCTACTTGATGTTGCTTTGCGCGGTATCGTATATCTTTTGGCATTTCAAGCTTGATCTTATAGGAATGACGATTTTTGCGATCGTCTTTATGGTCGTACTGTGCTTTTCAAAGGACGGTACGCCCGCTATTCCTAATCTGCTTATGTATTTGCTGACGATATCGTCAAACTACGACTCAGAGTTTATCGAGGACAATTTCGTTTTGCTTCTCGTTCAAGTGATAGGAGCTGTAGGCTCTATCTGCGTATACGTCAATAGAACGGGAAAGAAGGTATTTTTCGGCAAGCAAACGCTTGGATTCGTACTGATGATGGTTGCAATGCTTATTGGTGGTATAGGGTATAACACCTCTCTGACCTTAAGGAGCATTCCCTCCGTTCTTACGATATACCTTGCGATGATTGGAGGATATCTGCTTTTTGGCACTCTCGTCAAAAAGGTCGATCCAGAGTATTTTGCAAGGATTATGACCTACGTTGGAGTATTACTTGCATTGCAGACCTTGGACGTGTATTTGTTTAGTGAATACGATTTCTTTACGACTATTCAGGAAAAGCTGATCAGATACGGCTGGGGACTATCAAATAGCGCGGGAGCTTTGCTTCTTCTGACTATACCATTTACGCTCTATCTCGTGACCAAAAGCGATAGACCTGTAGCCTATTATCTGCTCTTTGTGTGTCAGGTCGTTACCCTCGTTATGACTATCTCTCGTGGCGCAGTCCTTATGGGAGTAGTTGGAATACCTATTCTTCTGATAGTTGCCGCAGAGCGAGCAAAGAGCCCGAAAACGGTCATCACCATGCTCGTATACACCATACTTTTTGCCCTCGTTGCAGTTTTTTTAATGTGGGACAAGATCACCGTTATTATCAACAGAATCGCGATTGCGTCAAGTAACGGAAGATTTATGCTCTACGAGGAGGCTATATCAGACTTTTTGAAAAGCCCGATATTCGGCGTATCGATGTATGGAAGAGATTCTATCGTCGAGACCAATATGTTTTTGGTGTATTGGTATCACAGCACGCCTTTGCAGTTTATGGCAAACGCTGGACTATTGGGACTTGGCGCGTACCTCGTTCATCTTGCAATCAAGTACAAGATGCTTCTTGCAAAGGGCGACTTCATCAATAAGTTCATACTTGGCGGAATATTGATGTGGAGCGCTTACGCACTCATAGACGTATTATATTTTTCGCAGAATCAGATACTCTTTTTCGTCTTAACGCTTGTCTTTGCAGAGAAAAACGTGTATAATAGAATAGATTGTAGAAAAAATCGACAAAAAAACAAAAATTAATAAAATAAACAGGTAAGTGGAGGAATCATGGAAGTTAGTTTTATTGACATTATCAAGGTAGTCATAAAGCGTTGGTGGATAATTCTTCTGACTGTAATAGTCGGAGGCGTTACCGCTTTTTGCATTACGAATACCGAAAAGCCGAAGTACGTTTCTGAGGCAAGCCTTTACGCAGAGGTAATTAAGGACAAAGAGGGTGATTACACTTTCTCTGATCTCAACTTTGTTCATGCGCTTATTCCTACCTTTTACGATATTATGAACGAAGACGAGGTTTACGACAAGCTCGTTACCGCGCTTGCTGAGAACGGAATTGAAATGGATAGAGATACGCTCAAGTCCAAGTTTACTTTCGTAAACAACGGCGACAGCTCTTCTCAGTCCCTCATATTCCGTATCCGTTGTACCGATCCTATCAAGAGTAACGACGAAGAATATTTCTCAACTGTTCTTCTTGAGGCATTTATAGACGTTGCGACCAAGGAAGTTCCCACGATCATTTCGTCCGTTGAGCTTCACGTTTCCGCTGATCCTCACTACATTAGCACGATATTGCCTAACACGGTATTCAATACCATTCTCGGAGCATTCGTAGGACTTATTGCAGGTCTTTTAATTGTATTTATCGTTAATAGCTTGGATACGAGAATTGATTCCGTTCAGGAGCTTTCTAAGAAATTTTCTATACCCGTAATCGGTGTTATTCCCACCGAGCTTATCACAACCAAGGGGGAAGAGAACAATGGCTGAGAAGAAAAACGTTATTATAAATAAGGACATTCATTGCGGTAGAGGTGATTTCCTCTTTGACGAGGCTTTTAACTCTCTTGCGGTTAATCTTAAGTACATTGCTAAGCAGGACGGATGCGCAGTAGCTGCCGTTACCTCGTATTATTCGGGCGAGGGCAAGTCCACGGTATCGTACAATCTTGCTTACACCATAGCTCAGCAAGGAAGAAAGGTTCTTCTTATCGACGCTGACCTCAGACGCGGAAGACTTCACAGATATTTTGACGAGGAGAGAGCTAACGGTCTTACCGATTATCTCTGTGGACTCAAAAAGTCAAACGAGATCATCAGAAAGAGCCACGTAGAGGGTCTTGACTACATCTCTGCCGGCGCAACAACAATGAGCCCAATCAAGCTTCTTGACCGTAAGGAGTTCGGAGCGCTTATTGAGGAGATGAGAGCTTATTACGATTGGATCCTTATTGATAGTGCGCCTATCGGTATGGTTTCGGACGCTCTTATGGTAATGCGTATAGTTGACGGCGTAGTTCTAGTTATCGACCAAAAAAGATCGAACAAGAACGACGTAGGCAAGGCTGTAGATATACTCAAGGTATCTAAGGTAGATATCCTCGGATTTGTAGTCAACCACGCAGAGAATATCCGTTATCCCAAGGGTAGAGGCAGATATAGCCGTTACGAAAGATACGGATATTATATAACCAATCAGGCTCATATCAAGGCTATTGCAGATAAAGAAAAGGCTGAGCGCGAAGCAAAAAAGGGGCAGAAATAAGGCTATGATCGATATTCACACCCACCTTCTTCCAGGAGTTGACCACGGTGCGAATAACATAGACGACAGTCTTAAGATGCTTGAAACTCTGGAAAACTCAGGAGTGAGTGAGGTCTATCTCACTTCACATTATTATTCAGATACTGAGTCTATAGAATCATATTTTGCAAGATACGACAAGGCGTATAATGAGCTCAGATCTGAGTATAAGGGAAATATTAAGCTAAGAAAGGGGACAGAGGTATATATCTCGCCCTATTTCGGAGCAGATCTTGACGAAAAGCTTCTTCTTGAGGGAACGATGTCGATGCTCATAGAGCTACCGTTTTGGTTGCATCTTCCCGATTGGATGTATGATTGTATAGAAAGGCTCGTCTTTGCAGGTGTTACACCCGTAGTTGCTCATATTGAGAGATATCCCGGCGCGCGTCGTAAGCGTATAGTCAAAAGACTTCACAAGATGGGCGCGGTCATACACGTTGATACCTTATCGGTTGAATCGGACAAGTTCGTTCATTGGTGTATAAAAAAGGGATACGTCGATATCGTTGCGTCGGACTATCACGTTGATCTTCCGTACGTATCCGTAAGAGATGCTCTTGATATTATAGAAAAAAGGTTTGGCAAGGAAAAAGCAGATGATATGCGCCTTGCTCCGGAGAGATTACTTAAGTTATGAAGATAAATAAGAAAAACACGTTGCATAAGTACCTATTGGACTTTTTGGCGGTAACTATCTGTTACGTTCTTGTATCAATAGTCTATCTGCATCTGATAGAGCGTATGGAATTCGTGGATATCAAGCTTTTCTTGTATCCCGTATATATGCTTTATTTCTTGTTCTTCTATTCAGTTTTTGGTCAGTACAACGCTATCTGGAAATATTATTCCTTCCGTAACCTTGTACAAGGCACTTTTGCAATACTGTTCACAGGCGCTTTTTATATGGTAACTATATACCTTACGACCTTTGGCTCGTCTGAGTGGCATATTTACCTCGTATCAGCTATACTTCTCGTGGTTATGACCTATATGGTAACCATAATGCTACGAGTTTTCAGACGTTGGTATTATATCAAAAAGCACGAGATTGACGGTGTAAAAAAGCGTCGTTTGGCGATAGTTGGGGCAGGAAGCGCTTGTATGATGCTTCTTGACTATATTCAGTCCGTTCCCTCGAGCGCTTATCTTCCCGTTTGCGTATTCGACGACGACGAGAATAAGATCGGTCAGAGGATCGGTGGTATCAGAATTATAGGCAATACGGACAAAATCCCCGTTATTTGCCGTGAGCTTGACATCGACGAGATAATAATCGCTATGCCAAGCGTAGAATCAGCAAGGCTCAGAGAGATCGTTAATATCTGTGTAGAAGCAGACGTTATCGTAAATACCGTACCTCTTTTTTCCGAGGTCAAGGAAGAAAAAGGAGAGAATCTCTGGAAGCAGGTGCGTAAGGTCAAGCCTGAGGATCTGCTTGGAAGAGCGGTGATCGAGCTTGATAAAACGCAGGTAGTCAGCTACATCAAGGGAAAGACTGTGCTCGTTACGGGTGGCGGTGGATCAATAGGCTCGGAGCTGTGCAGACAGGTAGCAAAGCTTGCTCCTAAAAAGCTCGTTATTATGGATATTTACGAGAACTCCACTTACGATATCCAGCAGGAGCTTACCAGACAGTACGGAGCTAAACTAAACCTCAAGGTAGAGATAGCTACGATGTGCGACGAGGCTGAGGTAGAAGAGGTATTCAAAACGCATAAGCCCAATATCGTAT
>JAZQYC010000208.1:0-1678 GCA_045633285.1 Clostridia bacterium
GCTTTTTTGACCAGCCTTATATATAAAGACGGCACGGAGATCGCCTCTAAGGACAAGGAAGCAACCGTTTCCATATCGGATAAGCTTTTTGATGCTTACGGACTTTTCACATTCGCAGATACCGCTTACAAGCAGACCGAAACGGGCGTTACCCTCGTCCGTGAGAACGGTCAGGGCTTCACCACCTTTAGCGACGACAGCGTGCTCTTTTGCGGAGACAAGTATTTTTGGGTAGACTTCACCCCATCGTATTATTCTATCAGTCATATAGTAGCATACGACAGCTCTCTAAATCCCGTCACGGAGTACAAATTCCCAAGCTACGCAACCAACAGCTCGGTATTTCCCCTTGCAAACGACAGAACGCTTGTTCAATACCTCGTTGAGGTAGACACTCACACGATAGAATACGATTTTGCGCTTGACGGAGTTAAATTTAATAAGTATCAATTCGTTATCAACACCGCGTCAAAATCGGTCACCCCGATCGACCTCAAGGGTTTAGTGCTTTATTGTCAGACCAAGCTCACGGGAGAGCCCGACTACTCCGCTCCTTATAATGCTTTCAAGGAGGGAAGAATCAAGTCCTACGCCGTGATTGCTCCGATCTCGGACAAAAACGTCAACGTTTACGATCAGGGATATTTCAATCTTGACGAGAACGGCAGAGTTATCGAAAAGCTCATCGCTCCCCAAAACCTCGACGAGATTAATATTCAGATCGTTGCAAAAAACAGATACGTTCTTGAAAACGCTTACCTTGGAGCAAGTCAGATCATCGACAAGTCCGGCAAGGTAATAGGCTCGTTTGATAACTATGACGAAAAGCTCAAAGTATTCACCTATTCAAACAACATCAACGACGCATTTATAATCGCAGGTGACGTGATATATGATTTTGACCTCAAAAAGATCTACGAGATCAAGTCCTCCGACGAGGTCGTTATGGCTCAGCATTCGATCTATATCAAGTCGTTCAAAGACGAAACACATTACGACTTTTATCTGCTCAAAAAGGGTGATACTGCTCTTGGCGACCCCGTTTGTAGCTATACCGAAGAAGACGACGCACAGCTCATACTTGACGAGATAAGTATCGGCGGAGAGCCTATTTGGGAATACGTTTTCTGCGTACGCACGATAACAGATAGCGGAGTAAGCTACAATTACTACCACGAGAACGGAGAACTGTTTAAGCACGTTGAGGACGCTCCATTGTCTCCCGTTTTCGTAGCCTACTCAGCAAAGACCATTATCCTTGCAGAGACCACCGAAGCCGGAGCGGTTTACTATACGCTCAGATAAGCGTGAAATCATGGCGAAGCCAATTCATTATGCGTCAGCATCAATTCATTTAAAAAAACAAAAAGAGCTTTCTCGTCGAGTCCCTGCAAGGGATTCGACAACTAAATAAATCCTAAACGGATTTGTGATATTCGTCAAGGGCGAGTGATATTGCCTATCGGCAGTGATATTTGCCTACGGCAAGTTGTGGATTTATTTAATATAACTTCTTCGAGAGAAATATAAGAACCGCTAAAGCAGAACCTTGAATTTTTCTCTCGAAAAATATAACGCAAAACTTGTTTTGCATATAACTTTTAGCCACACGGCTAAAAATATAACTTTTTTAATTTTATATTTTGTGGATAAAGAAAAGCCCACCATATTTCGCTTT
>JAZQYC010000209.1:0-1792 GCA_045633285.1 Clostridia bacterium
ATTATGTCAAAGTGACGAAAAACAAAAAGGAGAATAAAAATGGCTTTCAAAATTAGTTCTGAATGTATTTCTTGTGGTGCATGTGCAGCTTCTTGTCCCGTTTCGGCAATATCCGAGGGCGCTGACAAATACGAGATCGACGCAGAAACCTGCATTTCTTGCGGTGCTTGCGCAGCTGATTGTCCCGTTTCGGCAATTTCAGAAGAATAATCAAATAGAGACTGCTTGATGCAGTCTTTTATTTTATGAAAGAAAAAACGTACGAAATAGAAAGTAAATATTTATCCAAGCACGCTTCCTTTTCGCGAAACGCAGGAGGAAGAGCCTATCCTCTTGATCCGTGTCCTATAAGAACGGAGTATCAGCGTGACAGGGATAGGATCATTCATTGTAAGTCATTTAGAAGATTAAAGCACAAAACTCAAGTTTTTTTGTCTCCTGAGGGTGATCACTATAGAACGAGACTTACTCACACTCTTGAGGTAGCTCAGATAGCAAGAACGATTTCGAGGTGCTTGATGCTGAACGAGGATCTTACCGAGGCAATTGCTCTTGGACATGATCTTGGTCATACACCGTTTGGTCACGCAGGAGAGAGAACTATTGATAGACTTACAGGTCATTTTGAGCATAACGAGCAGAGTCTACGCGTAGTTGAGGTGCTTGAAAACGACGGCAAGGGATTAAATCTTACCGAGCTTGTCAGAGACGGTATATTGAATCATAAATCGAAATGCTCTCCGAAAAGCTTGGAGGGTAAGGTCGTTAGCTTGTCTGATAGAATTGCTTATCTGAATCACGATATAGACGATGCCGAAAGGGCTGGACTTATTACGGAGTCAGATCTGCCTGTGGACGTAGTAGCTGTTTTAGGCAAAAGCAAAAGCGAGCGAATCAATAGAATGGTGACGGATATCGTAAAGATGAGCGAGGGTAATTCCTTCGTGAAATATTCTGATGAGTTTGCCGAGGCTGAGAGCGCGCTGAGAAAATTTTTATTTGCAAACCTATATACGGGTGGACTTGCTAAGGTGGAGGAGGTCAAGGCTAATACTATGATCGAGCTTATATACGAAGCTCACGTAAAAAAGCCTGAGCTTTTGCCTGATAGCCTTAAAAAATTGCTTGATTTTGAGACGAAAGAGAGGGTCATAACCGACTATATAGCAGGTATGACGGACGGATATGCTATCGCAAAGTTTAACGAGCTATTCGTTCCAAAGATATGGAAATAGCTCTTTTTTACTCTTGTTTTGGCAATAAAGTATTCTACAAAAGCTTGTATTTCATAACAATTGACCATTTGACGCTATTTTGGGGTGAAGTCTCGCTACTTGTCGCAATGTTTATTTAGCGTATTTAATTTTGATTATTGTCATGAAATAAAAAGAAGTGCATTTTACGGCTTACAAAAGTTGGCGCAAGTATTTTTATGAATTAATGGCAGAAAAATATTCTATAAATATTATAAATTAGGGCGCAAAATATTTGCGTTCTTTTTATTTGTGTGATATAATTTATCGGAAATCGCACCTGCAGTTTTGCAATGCTGTTGCCTAAACGGGCTTTAGTTGCTTATTCTGTGGGGAGGTTAAAAAAACAGGAGGACATCATTATGTCAGTTATTTCTATGAAACAGCTCCTCGAGGCAGGAGTACACTTCGGTCACCAGACCAAGAGATGGAACCCCAAAATGGGTAAGTACATCTACGCAGCTCGTAACGATATTCACATCATCGACCTTGAACTTTCAGTCGGTATGATCGAAAAAGCATACGAGTTTGTTCGTTCC